>JALOMP010000121.1 GCA_025455365.1 Chitinophagaceae bacterium
GCCGGCTCCTTGGCGCTGTCTGAAAACATCAGGGCGGTAACGCCGTGCAGGGAATCGAAAGCGCCCTGGAAGCGGGTTTCGTCCAGTTGTTCCAACGCTTTGCGAATGAGGGTGTTTTTTGCCACCTTCATCTCCACCTGCTTGTCGAAGCAGATGCCGCGGAGTTTGTTGATCTGTTCTACGGACAGTGATTCGGTATTGGTGATATAGAAATTGTTGTACCGGGAAAATTTCTCCTTGAGTACCTCAATAACCTGATTTTTTTCCTGCTTAGTCATGATTAAGCTTTTAATTGTTTACGTTGTAACCCCTCCGGATTAGTGAATCATCGCTTTGGCGTCCACGGCAATGGCCGGGCTCATGGTGCTGGCCATGAAGATGCTCTTCAGGTAGGTTCCCTTCGCTGTTGAAGGTTTGGCCTTAATGATCGCGTTGATCAGTTCCTGGCTGTTTTCAGACAGCTTATCAGGGCTGAAACTCACCCTTCCAATGGAAGCGTGAACGATACCGGCTTTATCCACCTTGAAAGCCACTTTACCGGCTTTCACATCTTTAACGGCCGCATCCACATCGTTGGTTACGGTTCCGGTTTTGGGGTTGGGCATCAGGTTACGCGGCCCGAGTACTTTACCCAGTTTACCAATTTTGGGCATCACGGCCGGTGTGGCAACGATCACGTCCACATCCGTCCATCCGCCTTCAATTTTCTTTATATAGTCGTCCAGTCCTACGAAATCGGCACCGGCGTTTTTGGCCTCTTCTTCCTTATCGGGGGTACAGAGAACCAGTACTTTCTTGGTTTTACCCGTTCCATGGGGAAGGGTTACGGTGCCACGAACGGACTGGTCTGCCTTTTTAGGGTCAACACCGAGGCGGATATGCAGGTCTACGGAGCTGTCGAATTTGGTGCAGTTCACTTCCTTGACCAGGGTGGAAGCTTCTTTCAGTGAATAGAATTTCTTATCATCCACTTTGCCATCTGCTGCTTTGCGCTTTTTTGTAAGTCCCATCATCTTTGGTTTTACGGAGTGAACAATCAATTTTCCCAGGGGGCTTTACCATCCACGGTGATGCCCATGCTGCGTGCCGTTCCGGCAACCATTTTCATGGCGCTTTCCAGGGTAAAGCAGTTCAGGTCGGGCATTTTGTCTTTGGCGATTACTTCCACCTGGGACCAGGAAACCTTGCCAACTTTGTTGCGGTTGGGCTCCTTGGAACCACTCTGAAGCTTAACGGCTTCCAGCAATTGCACGGATGCGGGAGGGGTTTTGATGACAAAGTCGAACGACTTGTCCGTGTACACGGTGATCAGTACGGGCAGTACTTTACCGGGTTTGTCCTGGGTCCTGGCATTAAACTGCTTGCAGAACTCCATGATGTTCACCCCTTTAGAACCGAGGGCCGGGCCTACGGGGGGCGCAGGGTTGGCTTGTCCGCCTTTCACTTGCAGCTTGACAAAGCCTGAAATTTCTTTGGCCATTGTTTAAAATTTTTTTGGTGATAGCGTGCGCCTGCGGCGCACTCCCAAGTCCATTCAATAAAAGAACTCTTGATTGGGGTTGCAAAGGTAGGGGATTTGCCCGTAATTATCCAAAGATTTTCGGCCCCGGAAGCGGGTTTCAGATGCCCGCCGGGTTCCGGAACCAGGGCGATACCGGGGTCCGCTGTAGTATATCAATCATCACCTCCTGCCAACGGAAGGTTTTAACCTAAAAAACTTCTTCGTGGCAAACACCTGAAACGGGCAGGTTGCCGGCGGATGGTACTCAAATGTTGATTTTTTTTCCGCCGGCTTTTTTTATTTGATGAATATTAATTCCTAATTTTCACACATAACTAAATTCCTCATCAAATTCTCTAAAAACTACTACTACTATGGCCAAAGCAACCAAAAAAGCTGCCAAGAAAAAGGCTTCACCGGTAAAAAAGGCAGTGAAGAAAGCGGCAGTGAAAAAAGCGGCTGCGAAAAAAGCGGTGAAAAAAGTCGTAAAAAAGGCTGCCGTTAAAAAAGCAGTAAAGAAAGCCGCCGTTAAAAAAGCCGTGAAGAAGGCTGTTGTCAAAAAAGCCGCGAAGAAAGCTGCCGTCAAGAAGGCAGTGAAAAAAGCCGTGGTTAAAAAGGCAGCGAAGAAAGCCGCCGTTAAAAAAGCAGTGAAAAAAGCTGTTGCTAAAAAGGCCGCGAAGAAAAAGACCGTGAAATCAGTGGTTCAAAACGCCGTTGAGGGTGTGAAAGACATGTTAACCCCTGCAGCGAACGCCGTTGAAAACGCGATCGATAATATGACAGACTTTTTCACTGGTGACAGTGATAAGAAGTAATACTTTTCCTCAGTATAAGAGCCCCGGGTCTACCCGGGGTTTTTTATTTCCTGCCTATAGGTGGATTCCCTTTCCTGTACGGTGGGGGGGATTACCAACTGGCAAGACGCAGACACATCTTTATGGTTGAGAATGTCTACCAGGATCTCGACGGCCTTTTGTGCGATGGAGGCGATTGGCTGGGCGATTACGGAAATCGAAGGAGAGCCCAGGCGGAACAGGTCATTGTCGTCAAAACACACGACCCCTATTTGCGAGGCAACTTTTATACCGGACAGGCGGATCGCTTCCAGTCCCGCGACACCGAGATAGTTGGTGGTAAAAAATAGTCCGTCCAGCTGGGGATCTTTCCGGATGAAATCGGCGATCGATTGAACGGTTTGCTCCGGGCTGTAGTCGTAAGGAATCCGTAGGATGGATTCCGTTCCGGCTTTCTTTTTCCCTTTTTCCAGGGCGCTGGCATATCCGCGCTCCCTTTCCATCATTTGTACCTGAATGGAGTCAACGGTGATCAGCCCGATTTTCCGATAGCCTTTGCGCAGCAAGAGGCTCGCCCCTTCAAAAGCGCCCATGAAATTGTCTACGGTTACGTAGCAGGTGAGAAGGTCCGGGAAAAACCTGTCAACCAGCACCAGGGGCTTCCGGTCATCTACCAGGTTCTGAATCTCCTTTTTCAGGCCTGGTGTAGGAACGATGATAAACCCATCCATCTGCCGGTGCCTGAGCATGTAGAGTAAAGATGTTGCACGTTCATCGCTGTTCTCCGTACTGCAATACATCACCGTATAGCCGGCCTTGTCCGCCTCATGTTCCACCACGCGGGCGAGTTGCGCAAAAAAAGGGTTTGAAATATCCTCCACCATGAGGCCGAGGGTATGGGTCTGGCCCGTGCGAAGCCCCCTCGCTACCTGGTTGGGGCGGTAGTTCAGCCTGGCTGCTGTCTGCAGGATCCTGTCGCGAAGATCTTCGCTGATCCTCTTTTCCTTTGCTTTCCCATTCAGCACAAATGAAACGGTAGTTGTTGAAACCCCTACTTCCTTTGCGATATCCTTAATGGAAATGTTCTTCATTCCATTAAATATAGGCAGTTCCCCAGAACTAGAATTGAGCAAACGTAAAAAGGCAAAAAAAAGCCCCGCGGCGTTGCGGGGCAGTCATTTTTATCGTGTAAAATGGACGCGTCAGGAAATCTTCTCCACCTGCATATAATTGAGTTCCACAGGAGTGGAGCGGCCGAAAATCTTTACGGTTACTTTCAGCTTCTTCTTTTCATCGTTCACTTCTTCGATCACGCCGTTGAAATCATTGAACGGCCCGTCGATGATCTTGATGGTTTCTCCTACGATGAATGGTTCGCTCATGACGATACCACCCGCACCGCTCATTTCATCCACTTTGCCAAGCATCTTGTTAACCTCGGCCTTTCTCATCGCGATCGGGTTTTCCTTACCCAGGAAATGGATCACGTTGGTCATATTCTGGATGGTAGAGATCATCTCATCGCTGAGCTTGCCGCTGTCCACCTCAATCATGAGGTAACCAGGGAAGAAATTCCGTTCCCGCATCACTTTCTTGCCATTCTGTACCTTATACACTTTTTCAACCGGCAGGAAAACCTGCTTGATGGATTTACCCCAGTCGTTACGCGCGATGTCTTTATCAAGGTATTCCTTGATCTTCTTTTCCTTCCCGCTCACTACGCGCAGCACGTACCACTTGGTTTCCTGTTGGGTGGTTGTTTCCATTATTTGAAAAGAGAGTAAACGAGTTTAAGAAGATTGTTGCTTCCGAAGTCCATCACCCATACAATGCCGGTGATCACCAGGGTAGCCACCAACACGATCATGGTGGATTGCTGGAGTTGCGCCCAGGTGGGCCAACTGACCTTCTCCACCAGTTCCTGGTAAGAGTCGCGGAAATATGCTTGAACTTTGCTCATATTTAACGATTTGCGTATCAACGGATGGGCGAATTCTCCTTCTTCGTACAGACTCGGAAATTTGGACCATCGGCCCATCCGAACATTCGCTCACTCGTACACACTGTTGGCACGGGCACTAGGATTCGAACCTAGATCGAAGGTTTTGGAGACCTCTATTCTGCCGTTGAACTATGCCCGTAAGGTGCTTCCAATTAGAAACAAAGTACCTGGGTAAAAACCCAAGTACTTTGTAAAGGTAAATATTCGTGGCCGCATTTCACAGATCCTCCAAAGGTGGACCTGTTCTGATGCTGCGCTTATTTCAGGATATCCGTTACCTGGCCGGCGCCAACGGTGCGACCGCCTTCGCGGATAGCGAACTTCAGGCCCTTTTCCATGGCGATCGGCTGGATCAGCCTCACGGTCAGGTTGATGTTATCGCCAGGCATTACCATCTCCGTTCCGGCAGGCAGTTCAACCTCACCGGTAACGTCCGTGGTACGGAAATAGAACTGGGGACGGTATTTCTGGAAGAACGGCGTATGACGGCCACCTTCCTCTTTGCTCAGTACGTATACTTCACCCTTGAATTCGGTATGCGGGGTGATGGAACCGGGTTTGCAGATGACCATGCCGCGGCGGATGTCCTTCTTTTCAATACCACGGAGGAGCAGACCGGCGTTGTCGCCCGCTTCACCCTCGTCCAGCAGTTTGCGGAACATTTCCACACCGGTACAGGTGGAGCTCAGGGGCTTTTCCATCATACCTACGATCTCAACGGCTTCACCCACTTTGATACGGCCACGTTCGATACGGCCAGTGGCTACGGTACCGCGACCGGTAATGGTGAACACGTCTTCCACAGACATGAGGAAGGGCTGATCAACCGGGCGGGGAGGCAGCGGAATGTACGTATCTACAGCGGTCATCAATTCTTCGATCTTGGCAACCCATTTTTCCTCACCGGCGAGTGCGCCGGTAGCGGAACCCTGGATAATCGGGGTATTATCGCCGTCAAAACCATAGCTGGTCAACAGTTCACGAATCTCCATTTCCACCAGTTCCAGCAGTTCGGGATCATCAACCAGGTCAACCTTGTTCATGAACACAACAATGCGGGGAACGCCTACCTGGCGGGCCAGCAGGATGTGCTCCTTGGTCTGGGGCATCGGGCCGTCCGTAGCGGCAACCACCAGGATTGCACCGTCCATCTGGGCGGCACCGGTGATCATGTTCTTTACATAGTCAGCGTGACCCGGGCAATCCACGTGTGCATAGTGACGGTTGGCCGTCTGGTATTCCACGTGCGCAGTATTGATGGTAATACCACGTTCCTTTTCTTCGGGTGCGGCGTCAATTTCATCATACTTCTTTTCCTGCGCCCATCCTTTCTTGGCAAGGATGTTGGTAATGGCGGCAGTCAACGTGGTCTTACCATGGTCTACGTGACCAATAGTACCTACGTTTACGTGGGGTTTGTCCCTCTTAAAGGTCTCTTTAGACATTGTTATCCGTTTTTGTTGTGTTTACAATTTGTATATCTGTCCGAACGGCGCTTCAAGAGATGAATCCCGCAGCGTCGCAGGTACTTTCCTTTTCATGGCCATCCGGCCCGGGGATCTCCCCCCACTCACCTAACCCACAAGTGGAGCCGTTGATGAGAATTGAACTCACGACCTCTTCCTTACCAAGGAAGTGCTCTACCACTGAGCTACAACGGCTTTTACCAGGCCCCGGAACTTCCGGCTTTCGCCCTGTAAGCCCACAGGAAGCCAATGGTAAGGTTAACCGCTCACCAAGCGGCTTTGCGGAGCGGGAGACGAGGTTCGAACCCGCGACCTATAGCTTGGAAGGCTATCGCTCTACCAGCTGAGCTACTCCCGCATGACAAAAGTCAGATTTCAGATCTTCGAAGTCCGAAGTAAGGCATTCCACTACTTCGTACTTCTAAAATCGTCGATCTCACTTCCGGTTGAGAAAGGGTGGGCAGGAGTGGATTCGAACCACTGAAGTCGAAAGACAGCGGATTTACAGTCCGCCCCATTTGGCCGCTCTGGAACCTGCCCTAACCGCCATGTGCATGGCAATATCTTGGATCCGGAAATCCCGGCTGGATGCAGCCGATTCCCTTACCTGAGCCAGAGAAGGGACTCGAACCCCCGACCAGCTGATTACAAATCAGCTGCTCTACCAGCTGAGCTACTCTGGCTTTTGCACCAGGCTAGACGGGATTCCACCTTCTTAACCGGAAATAAATAAAGAACTACCCCATTTTTTGGGAAGGCAAAGGTAATGTAAATTGTTAAATGCAAAAATTTTACGGGGAAAAAATGGAAGGGGGGATGGGAAAGAAAAAAGGCCCGGAGGCCTTTTTTATGCTGCTTGCTTTTCTTTGGTTCGTTTGATTTGGCTTACAATGGAATCGAGGGCATTATCAAAAGATTCTTCAAAAGACTTTGAGGTTTGCTTAACAAAAAACTCGTGGCGGGGTACTTTAACCCTGATTTCTGCAATTTTGTCCTTGATCTGGTGCACCACATTGTCCAGTTTCAGGAAAACATCCACTTTGATGATCCGGTCGTGATAATTTCCGAGCTTTTCAATTTTCCGGTTGACGTGTTCGATAAGTTTGGAATCAGCATCAAAACGCACAGTTTGAATGTGAACGGTCATGGCAAATCGTTTAATTCTGTGAAACAATAAATATAAGAGCTGGGTGTTTTTCGAAGGTTATGGTATCTATCGCAAGCATATGGAAGTTACGATTTTAACGCCGCAGGATCAAATAAATTTTCGCTAAAACAGGCTTTTTTAAGAACGGTAGATCAGCCCCTGGGGTGGGCTTTCCGATGGATATCGCGAAGCTTGTCCATACTGTGATGCGTGTACACCTGGGTGGCGGCAAGGCTCGCATGGCCCAGCAGTTCCTTGATGGCGTTCAGGTCTGCCCCGTTGCGCGCCAGGTGGGTGGCAAAACTGTGCCGGAGTACATGCGGGCTCTTCTTTCCCTGCGTGGTAACCTGTGCCAGGTTTTTGCGAACGATGTCATAAATTTTACGGGCAGACAAGGGCTTCCCGCCCGATTCCGGGAGCAGGTGCGCCTTTTCGCCCGTAGTTACCCCCTCCTGCTTTTCCTTCTCCGCTAGATAGTCCCTCAGGTCAGCCAGCAGCGGCTCCCCAAGGGGGATGATGCGTTCCTTATTGCCCTTTCCCAGGACTTTAACAGACTGAAGGGCGAAATCGATATGCCCCTCCCGGAGATTTACCAGTTCACTCACCCGCATGCCGGTATGGTAGAGCATGGACAGGACCAGCTTTTCTGTATGGCCCCCAAACCCTGTTTCGGCAAAGGAATCATTCTGCAACAAGCGCTGCAAGGGCGATTCTTCCACAAAACTGGGCAGGCGCCTGGGCGTTTTCAGGACCTTGATGCCGGTAGCGGGGTTATGTGTAAGCCGTCCGGTTCTTCGGCAGAAGCGATAAAAAGATTTCAGGCAGGAAAGCTTCCGGTTGATACTGCGGGATTTAATCTCCTTTTCGGCCATATCGGCCATCCAGCTGCGAATATGGATGGCAGCCAGCGTAAGAATCTCCCGGGTGTCAAAACGTGTATCCGTGAAATCAAGAAATTGGGCCAGGTCATCTGCGTATGCCTTGACTGTATGGGCAGAAAACCGCTTTTCGTAGCGCAGGTAATCCAGGAAAGCCTGTACGGTTTGATCAGGGGATATGGGCATAAAAAAAGTAGTCATAAAGTTAAGGAACCTCATAAAGTTAAGGAACCTTACGACTACTCCAGTATCTGTTTATGCGAAGGGGAATCAGGCTTCGAAGGCGCCGGAATTCAACTTCTGCTTATAGATCGCTTTCAGGACTTCTCCCCTGCGACGTATAGACGGCTTCTTGAACGACTGGCGTTCGCGCAACTGCAGGAGAATCTTGGCCTTTTCGAATTTCTTCTTGTACTTCTTAAGGGCCTTGTCGATGTTTTCGCAGTCTTTTGAATCGATGATTAACATATATGATACCCCCTTTAAACTTTTTTGGGAATGCAAAGATAATACAATGCAGGATTTCACCAAAATTCAAGCCTTAATTTCACCTTTTATCGCCGAAATTGCATCCAAACCAGCTGTATGTTTACGGGCATTGTTGAAACCATGGGTACGGTACGGGAAATCAGGCCCGGCGGATCCAACCTGAGTTTCCTGATTGAATCTGACCTGGGCCCCTCCCTGAAGGTGGACCAAAGCCTCTCCCACGATGGGGCCTGCCTCACCGTTGAAGCCGTGAACGGTCGTATCCACCAGGTAACGGCCGTGCAGGAAACCCTGGAAAAAACCAACCTCTTACAGTGGAAACCAGGGCATCGTGTGAACCTGGAAAGGGCGATGCAGATGGGTGGCCGGCTGGACGGGCACCTGGTCCAGGGACATGTGGATGCCAAAGGCAGCTGTCTTTCCGTTGAATCCCGGGATGGGAGCTGGGAATTTGTGTTCAGTTATCCCCCCGCTTTTGCGTCCCTGGTCATCGAAAAAGGATCGATCTGCGTGAACGGAACAAGCCTTACGGCCTTTGACCTGCAGGAAAACCGGTTCAGGGTAGCCATCATCCCCTATACATACGAACATACCAATATCAGCACCCTCCAGCCGGGCAGCCTCGTTAACCTGGAGTTTGATATGATTGGGAAATATATAGCCCGCTGGAGAGAACTGGGCTCATAGTTCGTGGTTCATGTTTCATAGTTCATGGTTCATAGTTCATGGTTTATGAAATGGGGCACCGAGCGGCCATTTCCATGAACCATGAACCACGAACCATGAACATAAAAAAGCCCCGCAGCAGCGGGGCTTTTTTTTTATCGCATCAGGTACATTTTTCCATACCCGTTGTTAAAGTACTTGTCTGTCTGGTCGCCCTGCTGCTTGAGCTTATCCAGCGATTTCCCGTTAAGGCTGGTAACGAAGCGGTACAGGTATACCCCGTTGGCCAGTTTCTGGCCGTACTGGTCTGTACCGTCCCATTTGAAATCCGTAATATTCCTACCTATACGGATCGGGCCCAATTCTTCGCGGGTAATTTCACGGACGATCTTACCGGTGACTGTCATGATCTGGATCTTCATGTTCTCCGGCACTTCGCTGCCCGTAAGGGTAAATACAAAGGCCGTTGAGGTGGTAAAAGGATTGGGATAGTTCAGCAGGTTCGAGATCATCGGTTTATTGATGATGGTGAACATCACTTTATATTCAAGCTGACCGGCCTGGTTGCCGCTGCGATCCTTGCCATTCACAATCAGCTCATATTCCCCGTCTTCCGGGAAATAAGGGGTAAAGTCTATCGTAGCCGTAGTGTCTCCACCCGCTCCGGTATTGGCAGGCGTAAAGCGCAGGGTATCGTTGTCAAATCGGAAATCCCGGATCTCGCCCGACGGGAAACGCACTTTCACTTTCATCAGGGAAGTGTCATTCAATTCCATGAAACGGCTGTTGTCTTTCAGCTTGACCAATACATGGGGCTTGGAAGAAACAATGTCCCGGTTCAGGATATGAATGCCGTTAAAAGTGACGTCCAGCGTGGGATCATAATTGTCCGGCTTGACATAGAATTCCTTGAATATGAAATTATTGAACAGGTATTGTTCGGGCTGGTCGTAATCCGGGTTAATGTTCAGGAAAAGGGTGTTCGAACCCGGGTAGTCCTTGGTATCCAGCTGGTAACTGATCAACAGGGTATCACCGGCCTGGATGGGTCTTCTTTTGGGTATCAAAATCGTTTTGGGCACGTTATTGCGGTCCGTGAGCACCATATTGACTTTCATGCTGTCAAAAGCAGCCGCACTGATATTCTTGAACGCCAGTTCGAAATTCAACTGCTCGCCCAGTTCCAGGGTGTCCTTTCCGGAAAACCGGATATTGGGCGCGATCGCTCCTTCCGGGGGCAGTACGCCATTCAATCGCCAATATCCAAGCTGGTTGGGGGTATATTGTATGCTATCCCTGGTATTGACGCGCATTTTCAGGAAAGGAAATCTTTGCGCATCAACAAAGGCCAGGCTTGTATCCCGGCTCGGGTTGACGGTAGCCACCAGTTGTTCGTTGCCCACGGCATCCCGCCCGTATAACTCCATGGACACTTTATCTGCCGGAGCATCCAGGTCCCTGCCCTGCCAGCGGAAAGAATTCCAGCTGGTTGCCGGACCGAACCATGGGGATTCCTGCCGGCCGCTGCTCTTGCGTTTCATCAGGTCAAAGCGTTTGTCTATATAGTCGTCCTGCTTCCTTCCTACCACCGAAGTGATGGGATAGTTCGGGTCTCCTTTCTTGAAGAAAAACAGGAATGGCGTATTGATCGTAAAGTTGTCGATATCCACAAAGCCCAACCGTTTCAGGGTATGGTAGAGCGATTTACCGCTTCCCAGCACGGCGGTATCTGCCATCCATTGCTGGACAAAACTGGTGTTGGTGGTAGATCCATAGTTCGTGATGGACACATAGTACCCGCTGGGCAGTGAATCCAGCAGTTTCATCGCATTCACGCGGTAATTGAAATCATTGTATGGATACTCAAATGAACTTGGGTTATTGGGACAGGGTGCCCAGCTCCTGAAGAGTCCCTGGCCGCCGGGTTGTATCAGGTTCCTCATCGGAACCAGGCTGTTTGTATCGTAAATAGCAATCTGCAAGGACCCTTGCCGGCATCCCCGGGTAACATAGAAGCCCTCGTCCAGCGTTATCCTGATCTGGCCACTGGTATAAATGGGGAAAAGACCCGTGGTAATTTTCAGGATGGCCGGGCTTTGTCCAAAACGATAGGCACGGTCCGGGTCGAGGGTAAGGTCCGTATACTCATTTTCCAGGAATTGAAAATAGTGGCTCTGGTTGTATCCCGGCGTGCTGTTTGGCAGGTATACAAAGGATGCGCTGTTCCATAACGGCGTGCCACTGCCCGTAGGCGCCGGTGCTGTTCTCCAGTAGTATACCGTGCTGTCCTGTAAACTGAGACCCGGAACGGTAAACTGCAGTAATCCGCCGGGCGATGAAATGGTCTGAGATTTTTTGAAGGAAGAATTGAACAACTCGGTGGTGTCCACTTCCATCAGGTAATTTTTTATCCCGCTCAACGGGTTGGCCGACGAGGCATAGAATGTGATATTCCCGTTGTTTACAATGGAAAAATTATACGGGTAAACCGGCCTCACTTCATTTTCGATAATCACCACGCTCTTGGTGACGCTGTTGTTGTTTTCATCCGTCTCTACCACGGCATTGTCTTCATCAATCGTTACGATGATTTTGTTTTCCCCTTTGTCCGTGAGCGGATTAATGGGCACCGTCAATTTCACCGAATCAACATACCGGATGGCGGCAATTTTTTTACGGAAGAGCTCCGTGAGGGCTCCACTGGGCAATTGCCTTTGCACATGCAACACAATGGAGTCTTTAACGGCCCTGCCGATATTGAAAATCCTGGCCTCGACGTCAAAACTGGCGTCGGCCACCGAAACAAAAGAAGGATTGATTTTTACCTGCGGGTCCTCCACCACGTAGTCAGGCTGGGGATGTCCATACATGGCCACGGCCGGGTCTCCGTGCAAGGTAATTTCCTCCGCATGCATGCGGCCATAGAAATCGGTGCTCCCGGTAAGGGAAAGCATTTTCTCGATCGCCATGATTTGAAGGTCGCCGATAGGCTTCCCATACCCTTCCCCGGAAATCGCCGAGTACAGGCTGTTGGTATAAATATTCAGGTAATTGACAATCCCATAGTGGGTGCTGGCTACAAAACCGATACTGCCACGCTGGTTTGCAATCACGTATTTCTCGGACAGCGTAAGGCTGCTGCCTGTAAACCTGGCCGTATCATACAGGAAGAAATTACCCGCGTTACAGCCGTTTACAATGAACATCGGGTATTTACCCTTGTTGTCGTATACATTCGGATCATCCAGGTTAAACTCCAGTGTATTGGAGGATGAATGCCCGAAATAGGTTAGAATGTTAATGCCTTCCGAGAACAGGTTTTGCAATTCGACGGAAGTCAGCTGCTGGACGGAAAACGCAGAATTCTTGCTGTAGCTCTTGATATTACCCCCGAAAAGCGTATCCTTCAGGATATCGCCCGATGCGTTCATATACCCGTAAATCACCGCCTGGAGATAGGGATCGCTGCCCCCGATGGCATGGACCACATTCTTCATCCATCCCTTGTCCTTCAAGGTCTGGCTGCTGTTAAGCAGGGCCGATTCGTGTTCCCTGACCTTTGCCAGGTAGTTTTCAACTTCCTGCGGATATACCGCCGCAAGCCGTCCAATGGCCATTTTCGGTATCGCATCATACCCGTCCGAAGCAAGCAGGTTGTCAGAACCGGGCGATCCAAATGTGGGCACCAGCGCGATGCTGCTGGTAGAAGGCCTGTTTTCGTAAATACGCAACTGGTCGTACGTGAGTCCTCGCCCGATCAGGAATGCATAACGGGGAGGAAGAGGGAACCGGGCCCTGGTAAATGCCAGGAAATTTTTTACCGACAGGGGATGTTCCTTGATCCCGAATGCAAACTGGTCCACCAACTGGTCGATGTCAAAAGTTTTTGCATTGTAGCCGCCGCCGGTGGTTGAACTGCGAAAAGCGCGGTAGTTTTCCACGGGATTCCCGTTGGCTCCGTTATACAGACGGCTATTGGAAATAATGAGATAATCGCCATGATGCGCCGGCTGGCTGAAGTCAATAAAGTTCCGTATCTGTAAAGATGAAATGGTCCTGACGAAGGCTGCTGCCGTGCCCATCAGCACCAGGTTTCGGGCACCGGATGCCGGCAGCACAAACCGGAGCGTTCCCGGTACCGCCATATCGGCTTCATATCGACGATTGTTCGTAAGGTCATACAGGAGTGGTGTTCCGCCCACTGAATTGAAATTGGAAATCTCGAGGTAGTTCCCGGCTGCCGAAGCAGGCAGGCTGAATTCAAAATTCGACGAACCTCCAAAGTTGAATTGCCTGGGATAGGTCAGCGACATGCGCGCCACAACCATACGGTCCGTGGTGGAGATCGTGTTGTTCACCACCCGGAGGGTGTCTGTGACCGTGCCGATGATACCCACTGGAATACTGGCAGAGAAAACGCCACCATTGAAAAAGTTCATGGCCTGGCTGATGGCCTGGTTCCCGTTCACGAAGAGCTGTACTTCGCGACTGTTCAATGCATTGCCTGACGCGGCAATCTCTACCCTGGCGCTCGGCCCCGAAGCGGCTACATGAAGATTGACCAGGTTTTCCACCAGCGGGGTACTGCGCGTGACATCCCTCGAACTCCAGGTTTCACCCATGTCATAAGAAGAGGAATATACATATTCGCCAACTACCGCCGCAAACCCCGGGTTCAGTTTTGTCCGGTAATCCACGCGATGGGTATGCATGAAATAAGGCTCTGCAGGCAGGCTGTTGCCAGCCACAGTATTCGCCGCGCTGACGATCCGCTGGTTAGGTCCCGCGGGATTTACGGTCAGGAAATATGCCGCCGTATCCGTTTCCAGGCTCCAGCGACTGGCCAACTGCAGGCTGGGATTCCGGTACAGTTTCGTATCAGGCTTCCCATCGTTCATCAGGCCGTAGAATTCAATGAAGTCGGACGCGCCCAACGTGCCGGAAGAGACGGACGTAAAGATCGCCACTTCTTCACCGTTCCTCCATAGCTGGAATTGTTCTGCCGGTGTTGCACCAATACCTGCTGCCTGCAGGACCGATTGCGGTATGCGGTATATTCCGTCCGCACCCACCCTGAACTTGAAGTATGTCTTGTTATAGTCGATCCATTCATTGTTAAACTGGGCCTTCGCCAGGAAGACCCCGAATACCGCCAGAATGGTGAATAGCTTTTTCATTTCCTTCGGATTAGATGTTCCTCATTAGTTTTCTTTCTTCTTCCTGATCAGGTTCAGCCTCAGGGAAAAAATATGGGTATATAAAGGATTGGATTGATTGGCCAGGTTGGTGAAGGCATAATCGATACCCAGGTTCTTCAGCTTGAACCCAACGCCCAGGCTGGGTTGGTAGATCCACACTTTCTGCTGGTTAAGGGTATCGCCGTCCTTGAGCGCCTGTTGGAAATTATAGATACCCGCGCGCACAAAAATCAGGTCTTTATAACCGAGCTCCAGGCCCAGCCTCGGGTCGATACTCACCGGGTTTGCGCTGATCACTACATTTCGTTTACCGTCGAAGGTTACATCGAAATTTGCTTCGGCCAGCAGGCTGAACGCTTTGCTGAGCGGTACCTGGTAGCCCGCACCCAGGATGATCCTGGGCGCCGTCAGT
>JALOMP010000122.1 GCA_025455365.1 Chitinophagaceae bacterium
TTTGTATCCCTGGATGATGTCTTCTTTCATGGTCTTGGCAGACAGGAAGAAGAGAGGCACTTCGGGATTGATATCGCGGATATCTTCAGCCAGGGCAAAGCCGTCCACATGGGGCATCATGACATCCAGCAGGCATAGATCGAACTTTTCCCGCTGGAAAGCCGCCAAACCAAGCCGGCCGTCCCTTTCCAGGATCACGTCGTAGTCATTCAGTTCGAGATAATTCTTCAGGACCATCCCCAGGTTGGGATCATCCTCGCACAATAAAATCTTAGCCCGGGGTGTTTCAGCACTCATGTGGTGTGTATTTTGAACAAATAAATATATTCCCTTTCAGGCATAAAAACCCTCCGGACTAATTTTTTGTTAAAGACCCCTGGAAGGATCGGGGGCATATGCTGGCTTCCTGAACCGGCTTGACTACATTTGTGCATCAATTCCATCCATATGCACCTGACACCAGATATGCGGTTTAAGAATCTGATCGTGATTGGCGACCGTGTGCTGATCCGTCCAGCCAGGCCCAATGAAAAAACGGAAAGTGGATTGTACCTGCCACCGGGCGTACAGGAAAGGGAAAAGGTTCAGCAAGGGTATGTGATCAAGACGGGCCCCGGTTATGCGATACCAGTGCCCATCGATGATGAACCCTGGCGAAGCGACCATGATCCGGTGAAATATGTTCCGTTGCAAGCCAAAGAAGGTGACCTGGCCATTTTCCTGCTCAGCGGTGCCACGGAAGTCATGCATGGCGGAGAGAAATATTTTATCGTACCGCAGAGCGCCATCCTCATGCTGGAACGCGACGAGGATTTTTAGGTTGCGTACAGCCAGTCGCTGCGAATTCCTACCTTTCAGAAAAAACAATCATGGCCGATTTGTCCGGTTTCAAAGCGATCATCACGCAGGGATATACGTTTAAAGGCAATTCGTTCCCTCTCGGGGCAGCCATGCTTGAAGGAGAAGTACTCACCGGGTCAATGGTTAACCTTCCCCTGCGTACCATGAACCGTCACGGGTTGATTGCGGGGGCCACCGGAACCGGAAAAACAAAAACATTGCAGGTCCTCGCCGAAGGACTCAGTCGCGCCAGTGTTCCGGTGCTGCTGATGGACATCAAAGGAGACCTGAGCGGACTTGCCGCAGCCGGTGAAACAAATGAAAAAATTACGGAACGCCTTGAAAAAATCGGGGCCGGCCCCTTCAAACCGGAAGCCTTTCCGGTTGAATTCCTGACGCTGAGTGACGAACCCGGTGTTCGTTTGCGCAGTACCGTTATCGAATTTGGCCCCGTGCTGATGTCAAAGATCCTGGGACTGAACGAAACCCAGGAGGGAGTGGTGTCAATGTTGTTCAAGTATTGCGATGACCATACCATGCCTTTGCTGGACCTGAAGGACTTTGTCAAGTTGCTGCAGTTTGCATCAAACGAAGGGAAGAAGGAACTGGAGGCCGAGTACGGAAAAATATCCACCACCTCCACCGGCACCATTCTTCGCAAGGTGATCGAATTGCAGCAGCAGGGCGCTGACCAATTCTTCGGTGAACCCTCCTTTGACGTGGAAGACCTGATGCGGATCGGCCCTGACGGACGCGGTACGGTCAGCATCCTGCGGGTTACGGACATGCAGAACCGTCCCAAGCTTTTTTCAACCTTTATGCTGGGCCTGTTGGCGGAACTATACGCAACCATGCCTGAAGAAGGCGACCTGGACCAGCCCAAGCTGGTTTTATTCATTGATGAGGCACACCTGATATTCCAGGAAGCCACACCGGCCCTGCTGCAACAGATCGAAACGGTGATCAAACTGATCCGGTCAAAAGGCGTGGGTATTTTCTTTTGTACCCAGAACCCGCAGGATATCCCCGCAGCCGTTTTGAGCCAGCTGGGGCTTAAAATCCAGCATGCCCTGCGGGCTTTTACCGCCGCCGACCGTAAAAGTATCAAACAGGCGGCGGATAATTATCCGGAAACTGATTTCTATAAGGTGGATGAACTGATCACCCAGCTGGGCATTGGGGAAGCGCTGGTGACCCTGCTCAACGAAAAGGGTATACCCACGCCCCTGGTGCACACCTGCCTGTTGGCGCCTTCCTCCCGGATGGATACACTGACGGATAAGGAAATTGATAAGCTCGTTTCGGCGTCTTCCCTTGTCAGGACTTATGCGGAAAGTATAGACAACCACAGCGCATATGAGATGCTGACGGCCAAACTGCAGGAAGCGGCGGAACAGGGCGAGACTGGGAAAGGCAGGGGGCGGGCGGCTGCATCTGAGCCCAAAGACGAATCCATATTTGATGATCCCGCCTTCAGGCAGGCGAAAAGGACCGCCGCCAGCATACTGACCCGAAGCCTGCTGGGTGCCCTGGGGCTGTCCGGAAGCAGCCGGCGCCGTAAAAAGGGGCTTTTCGGGTAAGAATGCCGGGAATTCGGGAGGCCGTCATTTTTTCTTCTCCTTCATAGTCAATTACTTATGGAAGAAGGCAGATTTACGTGAAAAAATACCACAAAGAGGCTATTTGATTTACGGGAAAGTCCGTTATCTTCGTCTCGGTTTTTCATAGGATATTGGATTTTAAAAACGGGCTGGATTTCTATCCTGGCCCTTTTTTTTTATTTTAATCGTATCCTGCCGTCCCTCCCGGTAATGATCCACCGCTCGGCCGACCAGTCAGAAACCAATTCCCAAAATAGTTCCGATTTCACCGGCTGCATTTTCTTCAGCAGCTCTCCGGCCGTTAATGGACCCCTGGACAGTATTTCCCGGGCCCTGGTTTCCAGTTCCTGGTATCCCTTTGGCTGCAACCCCTGTTTCCTGCGGTTCAGGCATAGATCGCATACCCCGCAATCCCTGATGTCTTCATCGCCAAAATACCTGCCTATAAATGCTGCGCGGCATCCTTCCTGGAGTTGGATATACCGGGTCATGGTTTCAACCCTGCGCACAAAGATTTCCTTCCTGGCTTTGTAAGCCTTTGGGTCGATGTAGAGGTCAGGTGCACCCACGCGGTTCTGCAGGAAGCGGATATAGGGTGTTTCCTTCCTCGGCTTGTATTCGATCAATCCCATTTTTGCCAGGCGGACCAGATTTTTCACCAGGACCTGCGGGTCGCTTTTGGCCAGCCAGGCGAGGTTTTTTTCTGATACGGATGCAGGATGGTCAAAGATCCCCCCGTGCGTCCGCAGCAGTATTTTCATGAGTGCATCAAGGTCCGGGTGCATGTCCGCCAGGGCTTCCAGGTCATCCCTTCCGGACAGCACCTGCACGGTAGACGGAATAAACAGCTGTTCGTGAAATGTAAGCACGCCACCCTGTTGCAGCGCCTGGAGGGAGTTTAACACTTCGGGCATGGACAGGCGAAATTTCCGGATGAAATCCTGTACGTCGAACGCATAGCTGGTATCCTGGCCCAGGCCAACCGGCAGTTGCAGGTAATTGACCATGGCCTGGTATACGGTACGGATGATATGCATCGATGGGAACCGGATGTCCGGGTATGCGATCAGATCATCCAGGTCTGCCTGGTGGTACAACAGTACGGCATAGGCTTTTTTACCGTCCCTTCCCGCACGCCCGGCTTCCTGGTAGTAGTTTTCAAGGCAATCAGGCGGCGTGGTATGCACCACCAGCCGCACATCGGGTTTGTCGATTCCCATACCGAAGGCGTTGGTGCAAACCATTACCCGGATCTGATTCCGTATCCAGGCGTCCTGCCTGTCTTTTCTTTCCTCCGCCGGGAGGCCCGCGTGGTAGCTGGATGCCGGTATGCCTTCGTCCTGCAGCAGGCCCGCTATTTCGGTTGTCCGTTTCCGTGTCTTGCAATACACGATCGCACTGCCGGGAACCTTGCGGAGGATCTCCTTCAGGCGGGTAACCCTCGCGTCTACCCGGAAAACCGAGTAAGAAAGATTGGGTCGCTCGAAAGACTGCCTGAAAAGGGCAGGCTCCTTCATCCTTAGCTGCGTCATGATATCCTTTTGCACCTCCGGGGTGGCGGACGCCGTCAGGGCCAGGACGGGTACTTTCGGTTTGGCTTCCCGCAGACGCGCGATTTCCAGGTAGGAGGGCCGGAAATCATAGCCCCATTGGGAAATGCAGTGTGCTTCGTCAACGGCTACCAGGGACAGGGGCAGCCAGGGCAGGGCCTCCGAAAAGACCGTCGTTCCCAAACGCTCCGGCGAGACGTACAGGAAGCGGTATGAACCGCGAACCGTATCGCGCAGGATATCCCTCACTTCGCCGAAGGAAAGGCCGCTGTGCAATGCCACGGCGGGAATTCCCCTTGCCTGCAACTGCTGCACCTGGTCTTGCATCAGGGCGATCAGCGGCGTCACCACCAGGCAGGCGCCTTCCCTGGACAGGGCGGGCACCTGGAAACAGACCGACTTGCCTCCGCCCGTGGGCAGGACTGCCAGGGTATCCGTTCCCGTTAGTACGGAACGGATAATATCTTCCTGCATGGGTCGGAATGAGTCATATCCCCAATACTTCCGGAGGATGTCGATGGGCGTCATACGGGTGATTGCGTGGAAACAGGGTGATTATACAACCTTTTTCACAAAGAGCCTGACGGAATTGACGGCCAGCACCACATCGCTAAGTCCCATGACCAGCGCGCCGAAGGCCGGCGTCAGGAATCCGAAGGCGGCCACGGGAATGGCCACGATATTGTAGAAGAAGGCCCAGAAAAGGTTTTGCTGTATGGTGAGATACGTGTGTTTGCCGAGCCCCAGGGCCAGCGGCAGTTTGCGCAATCCCTGGTTCATCAGGACCACCTGGGCACTTTGCATCGCCAGCTGGGAAGCTTCGCTCAACGAAATACCGATCGTTGCCTTGGCCAGGGCCGGCGCGTCATTGATGCCATCGCCCACCATGGCCGTGGGGGTTTGTGCCGTGTATGCGGTGATCTTTTCCAGCTTCTGCGCCGGCGTTTGTCCCGCATGGTAGGTGTCGATTCCCAGTTCCTGCGCCAGTTTCGCACAGCGTGCTTCGCTGTCGCCGCTGAGCAGGATGGTTTTGATGTCTTTAGACCGGAGATAGGAGAGAACCTGCTTTGCCTCCGGGCGGATTTCATCGGCGAGATCGATCCAGCCGATGAGCACATCATTTCGCAGCACATATACCTGGTGCGAGGCATCCGGCGTCTGGTCTGCGGCCATGGCATAGGAGCCTGCGGCATAACGGTTGCCCTCACGGTCTGTTCCCTGCATGCCCAGCCCCTTGACTTCTTCCACGGACGACCACCGGATGTCATTCTTCGTCTTGAAAGAAATGGCAAGGCAACGGGCGATGGGATGGTTGGAATGTTTTTCCAGGGACCATACCACCCGCTTCAGTTCTTCCTCTTCAACGCCCATGGCCGCGATATTTGAAACGGTAAACTCACCCGTGGTCAGGGTACCGGTCTTGTCGAATACAACCTGGCGGATATGGCGGAAGGCTTCCAGCGAACCGGCATTACGGAAAAGAATACCCGAACGTGCTGCCCGACCGAGCCCCACCGCGATCGCGGCCGGGGTGGCCAGTCCCATGGCGCAGGGACAGGCGATGACCAGTACGGCGATGCTGCGCATCAGTGCCGGGGTGAATTGACCAAGATATAGCCAGTTGCCCACCAGGGTGACCATGGCGATGCCGATGACCACCGGTACGAAAATCGCGCTGATGCGGTCTGCCAGCAGTTGCACGGGCGGCTTTTCGCCCTGCGCCTTTTTAACCATCTGGAGTATGCCGGACAGGACGGTATCATTGCCCGTGGCCGTGACCTGCGCGCGGACCGATCCGCTTTCCAGGACACTGCCGCCAATAAGGCTGTCTTTCGCGTATTTATGCACCGGCAGGGATTCGCCGGTGAGGATGGCTTCATTGACATGGGCTTCCCCCCAGAGGATTTTGCAATCAATGGGCACCTGCTCCCCGCTGTTGATCAATACCAGGTCGCCCACCTTGAGCTGTGTGTTTTCCATGGGAAAGATGATCTCCTGGTGCTGGTCGTCGAACGCGATCATGTTGGCCATCACTTTCTGCGACTTGATCAGCCCCTTCAGCGCCCGTTGGGTAGAGGCCATCGATGCGTCTTCCAGGTAATTGCCCAGGAAAACAAGCGTGATGATGGTGGCGGTGGTTTCATAGAAGAGGTAGACTGGTCCCAATTGCAGCAGCGTCCCCGCCAGGCTGTATACAAAAGCGGCGGTGGCGCCGAGCGCGATGAGCACGTTCATGTTGGGCACCCCGTTGCGCAGGCTTTTAATGGCGCTGCGGCCGAAGAACTGCATCCCTACAACGTATACCGGCAGGCAAAGGGCCAGCTGCACCCAGGGGTTCATCAGGAAATGAACCGGTATCCACTCATGCAGCATATGCAGCAGGAGAATGGCCGTGAATGGCAGGCAGAACAGGAAGCGGTTGAGGTGGTTGGAAAGGAAAGGCCTGCGTACCGGCACGCCTTCTGTTTTCTCCGGAACCACATGGTATCCCAGCGCTTCAATGCCCGTTTTCAGTTTTTCCGTAACGGTGCCATCTACCAGTTCAAAACTTACGTCCCCGTCAATCGGATTCACACGGATATTATGCTGGCCTTCTTTTTCCAGGTATTTGTTGATCGTCAGCGCGCAATTCGCGCAGGTCATTCCCTCCACTTTCCATTGGATCGATTCCATGATGCAAAATTACCAAATGGCGTGAAAACCCGTGAATCGGGAATTGCAACCACCTTGCAGGTATGCCCTTTGATGGTTCGTTGCGGTTCCTACTCCGTTGGTACCTGTATCTTTGCAACCTGTATGGTATCCAGGGAATGGCATTTTTCCATTGATGAACTCCCGTCGGTCGTAAAGAACTGGCGTGCATTGACCGGCGATACCCGTGTAATCGCGTTGCATGGACCGATGGGTGCGGGCAAGACCACCTTCGTGTCAGCACTGTGTCGCACAATGGGCGTCCAGGACCCGGTGACCAGTCCCACTTTTTCGCTGATTAATGAATACCGGTTGCCCGGTGGCGGCGCTTTTTATCATATTGACCTTTACCGCATCCGGGATGAGGAGGAAGCGGAACAGGCCGGTATCGGTGAATGCCTTTATTCGGGTGATTATTGCGTGGTGGAATGGCCGGAAAAAGCCCCGGGAATATTCCCGCCCGGTACCCTGCATGCATGGATCGAACCGACGGGACCGGATACCCGACGCCTAAAACTTGAGTATCCCGTTGGGAATGCGTAATTTAACCCCTTAAAGCCCGGACATGTCAAGCGGTAAGCCTTATGTCAGTTCTTCCATCAGCTATGAAACGCTGGAGGAAACCCTGGACGTCAAGCCACAAACATCCTCTCTCTTTGTAGGCATTCCCAAGGAAGCAGCTTTCCAGGAAAACCGCATCGCCCTGACGCCGGACGCGGTGGCCGTCCTTTCATCCAATGGTCACCGGGTAGTGGTGGAAACGAGGGCGGGGGACGGGGCCCATTTTTCTGATAAGGACTACAGCGATGCCGGGGCGAAGATCGCCTACGAAAAAAAGGAAGTTTTTGAGTGCGACCTGCTCATCAAATCCGCGCCGGTCAGCGACCAGGAGCTGGATCACCTTAAAGTAAACCAGACCATCATATCGCCCATCCACCTGCCGGTGATGAAAACGCATATCCTGGAAAAAATGATGGAAAAGCGGATTACGGCGCTGTCATTTGAGAACCTCAAGGACGATTCCGGCCACAATCCCATCGTACGCAGCATGAGTGAGATCGCCGGCAGCGCGGTTATGCTTATCGCCGGCCAGTACCTGGGGAGCGCGAACAATGGAAAAGGCGTGCTGCTGGGCGGCATTTCCGGCATTCCACCCACCAAGGTCATCATCATTGGCGCGGGGATTGTAGGTGAATACGCCGCGCGGACAGCCCTGGCGGTAGGCGCCAGTGTGAAGATTTTCGACAATAATATCTACAAGCTCAAGCGGCTGCAG
>JALOMP010000123.1 GCA_025455365.1 Chitinophagaceae bacterium
GGCGCGGAAGCGCTCGTCCTGTCCCAGGTACCGGTAGCAGGATGCCATGTCGTGGAAAATCCTCGCCAGTGGTTTGTTGTGGTCTTCGGCAGTAGTGGGTGCATGCTTTGCCATGATATCAAGGTAATAACCGCCTGGCGCAGGGTCAATGAACTTCGTCATGCGGCATGCAAAAGGGACGATATCAAATCGTCCCTTTTTTGAAGCAGCAGTGTTTCCCTTTTTTCAGAAGGTAAACTGGAGACCAATCATAAACAGGTCGGTTGTCATTTTATAGGAAACCTCACTGTTGGGGATGGCCCCGTTAGGGTTGGTGGGACTGACCATCATCGGGCTCAACAGCGGACCGCTGGTGGATCCGGAACTGTTGCCGTGGTGGTAGACGGCATTCAGGGTGAACTGAGGGGTAAACTCGTAACCGAGGCCCAGCTGGAATGCATTGGCAATGATGGCTGTGGCCGGGGTGGAGAAGAATGCCAGTTCGGGCTTAATGGGGTTGGAGCTATAGGTGTATCCTACCCGGATGGGGAGCCTGTTGACGCCCTTGTATTGAATGCCGGCGGAAACAATGGAAATATTATCCCATCCAAAGCCGGCTACGGATGCGGTTTGCGTCCATCCTTCTGCTTCGAAGCCATCTGTATTTGCATAGTTCACGTAGCGATAGTCCACGGCGATGTCGAACATTTTTTTGGAATAGCCCGCACCGATGGAAATGATGGACGGAAAGTTCATGGTGAAGTTTACATTAGGAGCGGCGGTTCCGTCGAGGTAGGTATTGTTGAATTCAAAATCGTTGAAGAACTGCTGGGTTTTATAGGAGGCGCCCAGCCTGAATCCGTTTTCTGCACGGTAGTAGATACCCAGCTGTCCGCCGAAGCCGAATGCGGAAGCCCTGTCTGCCACGGGATAGCCTTTATCCATGCTGGGAGAAGAGAGCGGGTTGGGGGCGAGTTCCAGTGCGCCGTAATTGAAAGTGGGGGCTACGCCGATCGATAGCTGGTCTGAAATTTCATATGCATAGGTAAAGCCAACCTGCAACAGCATATAGTCCGATTCAATCCTTCCGAATCCGCCCATATCCTGCGGCATATTGATCGGGTTGCTCATGTTTTCGGGGAACGTGACGCCAAACCCGCTGACGCCAAAAGCGGATACGCCGAAGTGGTGTTTGCTGTCTTTCTTGTTCCATACATAGGCCAGGGCCGGCATCACAGATGCACCCCTGTCGTCCTGGGTGACACCGCTGAACGGGCCGCCGGGTGTGGGAACGGTGGACGAGAGTTCGGGCGAGGAGTAGAAAAGGCCAGCGTTGATGGACAAGGTCTTCCCGTCAAAGGCGGCAATACCAGCCGGGTTCCAATGCAATGCGCCACTGACTTCAAGCGCGTTGCCTGTGGCAGCGCCACCCATGGACATGTTATGGGCACCGATGCCCTGCATGATATGCCCTGCCTGGGCCATCAGGAACACCGGTAACAATACAGGCAGAAGCGTGGATATTAACTTTTTCATATACGAGGTTTTTTAGTTGCCGGTAAGGTTCGCCCTTCCAGCATCGGTAAAAGTACCCGGACCTGCCCCGGGGCTTTGTGAGGATTATCACAAAAGACCCTGAATGACCCTGTTCTGTACGAAAAGCCAATTCCTGTGAAAATCCTGTCATGCCATCATTTTTTACCTGCGGCTAAAACTTTATCCGTAGTTTTCTGGCGTTTCGCCGGCGGCTGAGATCACCCTGAACAGCATGAAAAAAGTCCTTCTATTATGTTTGCTTTCCCTTGGTATGGGAAGTATCCGGGGGCAGATTTCCGTATCGGAGCTGCAAAGAGTGGGTGCCCAGAAAAAGGCCTCCCTGGATAGCAACGGCTGGAAGAAAACAGGGCTGGTGGTGTTGAACATTAGCCAGTCGGCCCGCTCTGAATGGAGCGGCGGCGGGGAGACCTTCCAGATCGGGATGAATTTCGTATATAACCAGGCTGTTCATCGCCGTAAAGGTCCTTATACCTTCGACGGGTACTTTGATTTGGAACTGGGCTTTGTGCGGGCGGCCAGTTACAATGAGTTCCGGAAGACAAACGACCGGCTGGACATGACCCTGGAATTTGAACACGACCTGGGCAAGGGACATTGGAACTACGGGTTCCTGTTCAACCTGAATACCCAGATGTTCAACGGGTACAACTACAATACGCCCGATAAAGAGAAAATATCCGGCTTCTTCTCACCCGGCAAACTACTCCTGGCACCTGGCTTTGACTACAAGGATTATAATAAGGACCACTATTTTTCCGTGTTCATGTCGCCCCTGACCTACCGCTGGGTCACTAAGATCAGCAGTTCATTTTACAACCAGGATAAATTCGGGGTGGACTCTGCATACAAAGTGGTCACGGAATACGGGGCATATGTCTCGGTTCATTACAACAAGCGTTTTTCTGACAAGACAAATTATATAGGGCGACTGGATCTTTTCAGTAACTACCACAACCATCCGGAACGAATCGACCTGTTGATGAACAACCTGCTGACGGTAAACCTGGGAAGGAGGTTTGCGTTAAGCTTTATTCTGGATATTCTCTATGACCATGATATCCGCCAGCGCGTTCAGCTGCAGGAGATATTCGGCATCGGTCTGCGGTTCCAGCTATAGGGACCTTTCGCTTCATGCGGTCCGGATATTCGTCATGGAATCCGCAGTCGGATTCTGACGGCCGGGTAGTACACCGGCTTACGGTTTCCCAGGGCAAATGGAGAAGTACGGTCATAACCCGCCAGCACAGAGAGTTGGCGGGCATCTTTTCGGGTTTTCTTAGCTTCCTTATAAAATTCTATGCTTCCCATGATGCAAAGCCCTCCCACAAACATCACACCAAGCCCTGTGGCAAGACTACTTTCAAACAGCTCCAGATCCTCTATATAATCGGAGGTCGCGATAATCCAGCCGCTTGCGCCAACGACGACCCCGGAAATCAAAAGGACGGTGCCGGCGTTTTTCTGAACCTTGCTTTCATGCATGAGATTTTTTACTTCACTTTCGTTGTCGGTCGGCAGCTGCTGCGCGAAAGTGCAGGTAGACATCGCAAATAAAGAAAGGACTAAGGTGGCGTTTTTCATGTCCTGGGTGTTTTTACAGGATGCTCCGAAGCAGCCGCGATACCGGCCTGCGTTTCTGAACGCAGGGAATAGGAATCGTTGGTACCTAAATTTATGACATTGAACAGTTTTCAGTGGCCGATTTCTGTCCATTGATTTTCAACTCACTGCACTTTTTCGATGAATGATCCCTTTTTTTCGGTGAATGGAGCCGCAATAAAGGGACCTCTCCATCAGTTATAGGAACAAATCCATCCTATGAACCTCATGATGTACGTGGGGAACGACCTCATCGAATCCATTCCGCTCGAAAAGGGGCGTATTTCCAAGCCAGGGTATCTTGGCCACTATAAACGCGTACTGAAGGAGAAGCACAAGGCCTTACTGAGTACGGTCCCGGATCCCCCGGAGTTCCTCGTTATCGATCCCAATCCGAAATTCCAGGAGGGTATGAATCCCGTCAGGCAAGCAAGCTGAGATTGATCAACTGCCCCTGGGTATAATCAACGCATACAATCCGTACGCCGTTAAGATGTTGTATTCCCGTTCAGTCAACTAGTAGGACGGGTTGCTTTTGTATGGGACAGTCTCCCTGCCATCAATTAACAGTTCCTGAACGTCTATTTCTCCCGAATAATCGTCTCATTTTATGTCTTGGTGCCGGCCAATCATTTTGAATGCCGGTATTAACAATATTTTATGAGATGAATTCGAATACCCGCCAGGCGATTGTGGTTGTTTTAGTAATTGTCGCGTCCATCTATATTGAAACCCCGGAAAAGCCAGGCGTGGTGCCCGGTATGGAACAATTGAAGATGCGCGAATCTCCTGTTGACTACGGGCTTTCCATACAAAATGGAAAAAGCCAGGGTAGCAGGGACAGTCTCGGGCCGCGATAGGGCTACCGGTAACCTGGCTCACAGAACATGAGCGTCAAATTATGTAATTTCGCATCCTAATTATTGCATTCGTATGAAGCCATTACACATGAGGACTTTACTCTTAGCCATGTTGATCCTGCCGGCTGTCTCCTTCAGCCAGGTAAAGAACCCCGTGAAATGGAATTATTCAGCAAAAAAGCTGGCTACCGGCAAATACGAGGTCCATATGACCGCCACTGTTGACAAAGGATGGCACCTGTATTCCCAGTCCACCCCGGATGGGGGTCCCGTGCCCACCAGTTTCACGTTTACCAAGAATCCCCTGGTTACCCTTAGCGGGCCCGTGAAGGAAGTGGGCAAGCTGGAAACACATTTTGAGAAGCTCTTCGATGTGAACGTGAAGCAGTATTCGGACAAAGTGGATTTCGTGCAGGTGGTTACCCTGAAAGGCGATGTCAAGACCAACCTCAGCGGCAAGGTTGAATATATGTTGTGTGACGACAAGCAATGCCTTCCGCCTGCAACCCAGCAATTCTCCATTTCCCTGAACTGATCCCAAAAACTGGCTGATGCATTCACTCCTCCGCGCTGCCGGCGCATGGTTCCTGCTGATGCTCCCTTTGTTTTCTCTTGCGCAAGGGGAGGCGCCGGTGGAAATCCGCACCAGCCAGCAACGCCTGGATGACAGTACGGTAATGCTCCGTTTCGAACTGGGTATCAAAGAAGGTATCAAGCTTTATAGACTGCAGCAGAAAAAGGAAGATGCACTCTACTCGGAAATCAGTTACGACAGCAGCAGCCTTGCCTTTCTGAAGGGATCTGCAACAGAAACCGGCAACCTCATCACGGAACTGGATCCCGTCCTGGAGGCCCAGGTGGGTTATTACAAGGATTCCGTCAGCTGGCTGCAGCCTGTACGGGTAAAATCCGGCGACAGCACGGTATTCAAGGGCAGCCTGCGCTACATGTATAAATCGGGCGATGAATTCCTCAACGGGGAAGAGTCTTTTGCTTTCTATATCAGGCGTGGAACACCGGCTGTCATTGAACCGCAGGCTACCGGTGCAACATCCGTGTCTGATGGATTGAGCGATATCCAGCAACAATCGCTCTGGTGGATTTTCCTGGCTGCTTTTGGCGGCGGCTTGCTGGCCCTGCTTACCCCCTGTGTCTATTCGATGATACCCGTGACCGTGAGTTTCTTTACCAAGCGAAGTGAGACCCGTCAGCAGGGTATCCGCAATGCTTTGTTATACGCCATCTCCATTGTAGTCATCTTCACGCTGCTGGGTTTTCTGATCACCCTGGTATTTGGGCCGGCGGCGCTCAATAACCTGGCAACCAACTGGATTGCCAACCTGGTGTTCTTCGCGCTGTTCCTCATATTCGGGATATCCTTCCTGGGTGCATTTGAGATCAACCTCCCGGCGTCCTGGATGAACAGGTCAGATGCCAGGGCAGGAACCACCAGTTTCATGGGTATCTTTTTCATGGCATTGACCCTCGTGTTGGTTTCGTTCTCCTGCACCGGCCCGATTATCGGGAACCTGCTGGTACTGGCGGCCAAGGGAAGCTATCTTGGACCGCTGGTGGGTATGCTCGGCTTCTCCATCGCCCTGGCCCTGCCTTTTGCCCTTTTCGCGTTCTTCCCCAGCAAACTCAATATCCTGGGCAAAGCCGGCGGATGGCTGAACGCCGTGAAAGTGACGCTCGGATTCCTGGAACTGGCCCTGGCGCTGAAATTTCTCTCGAATGCGGACCTGGTCAAGGGATGGCGCCTGCTCGACCGGGAAGTATTTATCGTATTGTGGGTGGTGATATTCTTCCTGCTGGGCATCTATCTCCTGGGCAAGTTGAAATTCCACCACGACGATGAACTGCCTAAAAATGATTTCGGACTGCCGTACCTGGGTGTCACAAGGTTGTTTTTTGCGATTGCTTCACTGTCCTTCGCCCTCTACATGGTCCCCGGTCTGTGGGGCGCCCCGTTGAAGGCCATCGGCGCCTTCCTGCCGCCCGTGGGCACCCAGGATTTTGTCATGGGGCGCGGAACGGCCAACGCCACCGCGGGGTCGGTAGCATCGGATGCAGACAAAGCAGGCCTGCCCCACCCGGAAAAGTATTATGAGAAAATGCGGATTTACGAGCCGGAAGTGGTGGTAAAATATGGAATGACCACTTATTTCGACTACGCGGAAGCGTTAGCCGTGGCACGCAAACTGAAAAAGCCTTTGCTGATCGATTTTACCGGTATTAACTGCGTGAACTGCCGGAAGATGGAAGCCGAGGTCTGGAGTGACCCGGAAGTGATGCGCCGGTTGAAGGAGAATTTCGTCATCGTTTCCATGTATGTGGATGTGCAGGATATTGATCTCCCGGAAGATGAACACTACTATTCAGATGCCCTGGGTATGAAAATAACCACCCTGGGTAACCGCAATGCAGACATGCAGGTCACCCGCTTCCAGGCCAACAGCCAGCCTTACTATTTCTTCCTCGATGCGGAAGAAAGAAGGCTGTTGCCGGATGGGTACGGGTATGACCCGGATATTCCCAAATTCATACAGTTGCTTGACACGGCGGTGGAGCGTTTCAGGGCTTCAGCCGCAAACTAAACCTGCTCAGGGTTGTGTGGAAGGCATTTTTTTCCGCAGTGATTTTCCGCTCCGCGTTCCATTGTGAATCCCGTTTTCGATCACCACCTGCCCATTGACAATGACCCAGGGGATACCTGAAGAAAACTGGTGTGGCTTTTCGAACGTCGCCTTGTCTGAAACGGTGGCAGGATCAAGGAGCACGATGTCCGCGGCATAGCCCGGTTGCAGGAGTCCCCGGTTTTCCAGCCCAAATTTTCTGGCGGGCAGGGATGTCATCCGGCGTATGGCTTCTTCCCATCCTATAACGCCCATTTCGCGCACATATCGCCCAAGCACACGGGCATTGGTGCCGTAGCTGCGGGGATGCGGCATGCCTCGACCGTTGCTCACACTTCCGTCAGCGGCAGGCATGTTGAATGGATATCGGATAAAATGCTGCAGGTCGTTTTCATTCATGGTATGGTACACCATCTGCGCATTCCCCTTCTCCAGCATATCCAGGATGGTTTCCGCCTCAAAGCGCATCTTCTTTTTCCTGCCTTTCAGCACATTGATTTCGGTGATGCTTTTCCCGTTCAGGGTCGTATCCGGCGCGTAATTGGCCACCACGGCAAAACTGAAGTCCTTCGTCTTCCCTTCTTCCTGGTTGTCCAGCATGCCATCGATGATTTTCTTGCGGGTATCCGGATCTTTCATGCGTACCCGGAGCGAATCAAGGCCTCCGTCAAGCGCCCATTCCGGTACCTGCGTGGCAAGGTTGGTGCTGGACGCGGTATACGGATACTGATCGATCGTAACCTCGATTCCCTCCTTTCTTGCATTTTCAACCATGGACAGCGTTTGACCGGACTTGCCCCAGTTGACCCGGCCGGATACCTTGAAATGGGAAATCTGGACGGGGATATTTGCACCGCGTCCGATCGCCAGTGCTTCCTCAATTGCTTCATATACTTTCAATCCCTCATTGCGCATATGGGTGGCATAAACCCCGTTGAACCGGGCGGCAATGCTTGCCAGGGAAACAATTTCCGCTGTTTTGGAGTACATGCCCGGAAGGTAGATCAGCCCGGTTGAAAGTCCTGCCGCCCCGTCCTGCATGGCTTTCTCCATCAGCCTGTTCATTTCCTGCATTTCCTGCGCCGTTGGGTCGCGCTTGCCGAGTCCCATGCCCAGGCGCCGGATGGTGTTGTGCCCGGCCAGGCTGGCGATGTTGATAGAGGTCCTGATACTGTCGATCCTGCCGAAGAATGCGCCCAGGTCTTCTGCGGAGTTTCCACAATTACCCGTCACGGCACTCGTGACGCCATCATGTACATAATTGTCTGCGGAAGGCTTCTCGAAAATGCTGCTCTCGATATGCGCATGCACATCGATGAATCC
>JALOMP010000124.1 GCA_025455365.1 Chitinophagaceae bacterium
ACAGGTTGTAACACCGGCGAAAGAATTCTATATGGAATCAGACGGTGCTTATTTTGGTTTTAAGGATATTGACCTGGCGCATATCCGTGAAATTTCAGTCACCGCTTTCGCCGTCCAGTGGACCGGTGCTGCAGGCGGAGTCCTCGAATGCAGAATTGATTCGCCCGGCGGAAGGCTGATCGGTCAAACACGGATGATTGAAGTGCTTGCTGAAAAGAAAAGGGCGAAGGCATTGATACCCATCGGGAGCTGGGGAATCTCCGGGAAGCATGATATTTATTTCGTTGCGCGGAACAGCTCGGCGCTTCCGCACCAGTCCCTGTTCCAGGTATCCTCGGTTGAATTCACGAAGTGAGATCGGGAGAAACATTTTTCATGAAATCCGGTACCCAACCTCGGAATCCATGCATGGCTAGAAATAAAAAAACCCTGTAAATCAATGATTTACAGGGTTGCGGCTGTAGGGGGAGGAGTCGAACCTCCACGGGGACGTTAGCATCTGCACATCGATGTCGGATTGCGAATCCGGCCGAATGGTGGTCAACCCCAGTCGGTCCTGCTGCAGTTCAGGATCGGCGTTATGCAAAGTTTATCCGTTTACCCCCACCCTCGAGACAAGAGGGCATGTCTGCCGAAAATTTCATCACCCCACAGTATGTGTACCAAAGAACTTGTGAGTGCAATATTAAAGAAACCGGCTATTATGTTACAAATATTTCAATAAAAATTTTGTAATTATCGAAATTATTCAAATATTTGTTAAAACGATTGAAGATAATTAAAATCTTTATTGCCGATGGCTGGAAAATTGAATCTTGACAAACTGGATCTTCAAATCATTCACGCCATGATGGAGGACGCCAGTATTTCCTATGCCGACCTGGGCAAAAAACTCTTCGTATCAGGCGGTACCATTCATGTCCGCATAAAGAAGTTGCAGGAGATGGGTATCGTGAAAGGTACGAAACTTCATGTGGATCTCAAACAGCTAGGCTATGACATCACCGCTTTTGTGGGAATTTTCCTCGAAAAGAGTTCCCTGTATGACGTGGTGGCGGAAGACCTCAAGAAAATACCCGAAATCATTCGCCTGAACTATACAACCGGTAATTACAGCATGTTCCTGGAGGTTGTGGCCAAGGACATCAACCAGTTACGCTATGTGCTGCACGATCAGTTGCAGAAAATCAAGGGGATAGAGCGGACCGAGACATTTATCTCCCTGGATGAGAGCCTGAACCGGAACGTGCAGGTGGCAGGTTAATTTTCCACAACGTACACCAATACCCGAGAATTACCGTTTATGATCCGTCCGCAGATCTTCCGGTATGACCATCGCCCAACCCTTACAAAAAAGTTTTTTCCGGTCGCTGCTGTTGCTGGTGGTGCTCAACCTGCTGGTAAAGCCGGTGTGGATTTTTGCGATCGACCGGTCTGTGCAGAACATCACGGGATTTGAAGCGTACGGCCACTACTTCTCCCTGCTGAATCTTTGCATCATCCTTAATTTCATCCTCGATCTTGGAATCACTTCCTATTTCAACCGGGAAGTGGCATCCAGGCAGGTTCATGACGTTTCCCTTTTCTCGCAGGCCCTGCACGGGAAGCTCCTGTTGAGCCTGCTGTTTGGCATTTCCGTAGTGATGGTTGCCTGGCTGACTGGCATTCGCGATTACGGCCTTTTGCTGTTGTTGATTCTCCTGCAAACCGGCAGCAGTTTACTGCTATTTATCCGGGCCTTCCTGACGGCCGCCCAACTGTACCGCCTGGACGCCATCATTTCCATTACAGACAAGCTTTTTGTAATCATAACCGTAGGGGTCATGATCCTGTTTCCGGTGCTGACCGGCGGTGTTACCATCAACCGCTTTGCCGTGATGCAGATAGCCGGGATTGCAGCCAGTGTCATACTGGGAATTGTGTTCCTGTATTGGAAAGTGCCCGGCTTCCGGTTCCGGCCCTTTACCGGCTTCCGGAAAAGCCTTTTCGTGTCCAGCCTTCCCTTCGCCCTGAATATTTTCCTGATGACCCTGATGTCCCGAACCGATGGGTTCCTCCTGGAAAGGATGCACCCGAACGGGGCCGCGGAAGCGGGTATCTACGCGGCCGGTTACAGGCTCCTGGATGCATTCAACATGGCCGGTTTCCTGATGGCCGGTTTCCTGCTTCCGTTCATTGCCAGGCACTGGCCCAACCTCGATCATTTTGCACCCGTCCTACTCGCCTGCCGGCACCTCCTGGTGCTGGGAAGTTTCTGGGTGGCTTCCTTTGCCCTCGCGGCACCGGAGTACCTGGCGGAAATGCTGTACCACCAGGACAATCCGTATACGGTCTTTGTGATATCGATGGTGCTGCAGGCCCTTCCGGCACTCTCCATGGTACATATCTACGGAACAACGCTAACGGCTACACGAAATATCCGGGCCTTCCTGTATATTACCCTGGTATTTGCCGTCCTGAACCTGCTGCTCAACCTCCTGTTCATACCCGTGTACGGCGCCATCGCCTGCGCCATCATCGCCGTCTTCACCCAGGGATGCTATGCCCTGGCCGTGATGTATTTTGCGCGGCGTCTTGCCGGCATCCGGCTCTGGCTTTTCTACATTCCCATCTACCTGTCCGTGGGCATCCTGAGTTTCACCGCGATCCGGATGGCCGTGTATCTTGAACTGAACATTCCCCTGACGGCCCTGAGTACGGCCGTGCTGATTACCCTGCTTTTCTACTACACCGCCGGCGCTTCCTTCCGGCAGGTGCGGGAACTGCTCTTGGAAAAATGAGGTACTTTTAGACAAACAATCCCGGCATGAGTCTCTTGGATGAACTGTTGGCAAGATGTAACAGGCACAGGCGTTTCCTCATTCTCTGCACGCTGGCGCCAACGCTGCTGGCAGGCATACTCAGCATCCTGCTTCCAAAGTATTTCCGCGCGCAGACACGCGTGCTCCCCGTAAATTCCAGGTTAAGTGACAAGGCCAGGTTTAGCGGGGAAGAAATATCGGAACTGTATTCCGCATTCGGATCAGGGGACGACCTGGATCGTATTTATGCCGCCGCGCGTTCAGAGACCGTTTCCCGGAAAATGGTCGACAGTTTTCAGCTCGTGGACCGATATGGTTTGTCCGGCAAGGGCGCCGCTGCCACGGAACTGGCTATCCTGAAGCTGCAAAAGCACACGGATATCCGGAAAACGGAATACGGCGAACTCCAGGTCCGGGCATGGGATAAGGATCCAGGTGTTGCCGCCGCTTTGGCCAATGCCATGATCGGCGAGGTGGAACGCATGCACCACGACCTGTATCGTTCCTTCTATGCAGGAACTGTGGCGTCCATGAAGCAGGCGCTGGACCGGGTGACCGTTACGGAAGACTCATTGCCGGATGCATCGCTCGACATATACCGGAAAAGTATAGCTGAATTTTCAATCGCCATGCAACATCCGCCGCCTGCGGTGATGTTGATCGAGAAGGCGATTCCCGCCGCCAGGGCGGATCGCCCCAGGATCTGGCTTAACCTGTCCGCCACTTTTCTGGTGAGCCTGTTCGCCGCTGTTTTCTCTGTCCTTTTGTTTACCAAATCGGCGTCATCCGCACCGTGAGTGTATTGCATTCATCCATGACGGATCGTTACGGGAGAGCCGGTCTCCTGCTGGTCCTGCTGGCGGGCTGTACGATAGCATTGGTTTCCGGTAACCTGTACTGGCTGGGTCTCGGCCCGGTATGCGTAATGGCGGGGCTGGCACTTCGATCTCCGGGAAACCTGTATTTTCTCCTGCTGGCAACGATTCCCCTTTCCGCGGAAGTGATGCTGACGGAAACGCTGGGAACGGACCTGCCGGATGAACCCCTGATGTGGCTGCTCTCCCCGCTGTTGGTCCTGTATGCTGTCATATACCGTAAACGAATAGCCGAAATCAAGGCAGACGGGATCCTCACGGGGCTTTTGATCGCCCATTTGGCCTGGATTTTTATGACCGCCTCCATGTCCCCGGATCCATTGCTTTCCTTCAAGTATGCCGCTGCCAAAACCTGGTACCTGCTTGCTTTTATGGTAGCCAGCTGGCTTTTTTTGCGAACCGCTGCGGATCTCCACCTGGCTGCCTGGCTCCTGATCCTGCCGATGACTTTCGCGTGTGGCTGGATACTATGGGCGCATGGGGTTACCGGTTTCAGTTTTGATTCGGTCAATACAGCCGTGCAGCCTTTTTTCCGGAACCACGTGAACTACGGGGCGATCCTGGTTTGTTTGTTGCCGTTGCCCCTGGTCCTTTTCCGGCACCTTCCGAGGGTCAGGCTCCTGTTGTTGTTCATCCTGCTGGTATGGCTACTAGGCCTTTCGCTCTCCTACTCCCGCGGAGCCTGGGTGGCGGTGGGCGTTGGGCTTTTTGCCGCCGCCGCGATACGGTTTCGATTCCTGGCGGCTGCCGCATTTGTTTCCGTGGTATTGGTATCCATACTCCTGTTTTTTTTCATCCAGGGAAATCGTTACCTGGATTTCAGGCCTGATTTTGAAAGAACCATCTATCACCAGGATTTCCGCGACCACCTCCAGGCCACCTACCGTTTAAAGGACCTGTCCACCGCAGAGCGTTTTCACCGTTGGATAGCCGGGGTACGGATGGTGAAGGATGCGCCTTTTTGGGGGCATGGCCCCAACCGCTTTTACCCCGCGTACAAACCATACACGGTTAATGCGTTCCAGACCTATGTGAGCGAAAACCCGGAGCGGTCTACCGTGCATAACTACTTCCTGCTCCTGGCGGTGGAACAGGGTATACCGGGGCTGTTGATATTCCTGCTGCTGATCTGGCGGGCGTTCCATCTTGCGGGTGTCCATTACCGTAATGCCGGGTCCGGGCTCGAGAGACATGCCTGGCTGGCGGTGGGTTCCATGCTGGCGATGATAGCCTGGCTCAATATGTTGAGTGACCTGGTAGAGACGGATAAGATCGGGAGCCTTTTTTTTATTTGTATCGGGTTGCTCATGGGCGGCAACAGTCTTTTTCGGAAAGCGGACATGGGTTCACCGGAAGAAGCCGGGAAAAACTAGTTCCACCGTCGTCCCTTCCATGTATAGCTCCTGACCTGCCCGAAGAATCCCGCCACAACCGTATAGAGTATATGAAACGGCTGTGCCGGCAGGAACCAGGCCATCAGGCCCGCGGAACCGAAGAATTTCGCAACGGGCCAGAGGAAGATCGTTTCCGCCATTGTTTTGGCGATCAGGAGGCCGAGCCAGGGCAGCAACCATTCCGGACGGACGATGGCCTGTATGCCACCCATAAGCAAGGACAGGTTCAGCAGGTAAACCAACAGCAGTACATAGAACATGCGCTTGTCCGTGTAGCTCCGGGCTTTGCTCGCCCAACGAATGCGTTGGCGAAGAAATTCTGCAACGGTTGAGGCCGGCCTCGTTTCCACGATGGTATCCCGCGAAAGACAGTACATGGTTCGTCCCGGGAAGCGGTCCGCCATTTTCTGCATCAGGAGCATATCGTCGCCAGATGCCAGGTGGTCGATACCCGTATAACCCCCTACTGCATGGAATGCCTCCGCCGAGAATCCGAGGTTGGCCCCATTGCTCATCTGGAGAAAGCCCCGGTGAACCGAGGCCGCCGTGATGCCCTGGAGGCTCATGAAATCAAGGCTTTGGAAGATCCCCACAGGCGAGGATCCCGGTTTTACCAGCACGGGCGCCGCGATAAAGACTGGCTTTGCGGATTGATAGAAGGCGACCATGGCGCTGACCCAGCGACGTGCGTGCACGCAATCGGCGTCAGTGGTAAGGACCAGGGTACCCCTGGCAGCGGAGATGCCCAGCGCCAGGGCCGCTTTCTTGCCGCCCTTTGATTCTGCCGGCACCGTCATGATTAGCAGCCGCGGGTCGGTATAACGGGAAAGAACACCCGAACTGTTGTCCGTGGACTGGTCGTCCACGACAATTATTTCAAATAATTCCGGTGGATAATCCTGGGCCAGCAGGCTTTCCACGCACCGGGCAATATTACGTTCTTCATTGCGGGCAGCCACCACCACGGATACCATGGTTTCGGGCGTGAAATCAGGGGGGACCATGCGCAACGGCACCGTTTTCCAGGCCTTGTGGAAGAACCACATCAGGGACCCGTAAAACAGCAGCAGGATGGCAGTGATGATGCTCAGGATCATGGTGCAGGGGATTCCTTTTCGCAATATGCCATCGCACGAGCGATGGCTTCAATGTTTCGTGGGTGCAGCACCTGGTGACCCACCTCCAGGATTTCCATCCGGGCATGGTCTTCGATGCCCTCTATGAACCGTTTCCCGTGGACGGGCAGGATGATCCGGTCGTAACGGCCGAATAAAAGATAGACCGGTACCCGGTACCGGCGGATAGCACTTTTTATTGCACGAAGGTCCGGCCTGAATAATCGCATGGTAGTCCATGCCCGGTAAATTTTATCTCGCATCGCCTTATCGTCCACGTAAATGTGTACAAATTTCAGGATGCTTTCATTGATCATTCCCGCCTTGCGGCCGATCCGCAGGAGGTTCAGGAACCATCCCGGGTTCTCCATCGTATGCCTGAACAGCCTGTTTCCCCAGGGGATGCTAGTGGCCAGCCAGTACCACGGGTTAACTTTCAACCCATCCGGGGCGATCAGCAGGAGGTGCCTGATTTTCCCTGGAATAGCCTGCAACAGGGAGAGACAGATCCTTCCACCCATGCTGTAGCCCATCAGGCCGAAGGGCCCGCTCCCCACTTCCGGAATCGATGAAATCATATCAATCCATTCATCTACCTGTAAATCAAGGGTTTCCTTCCATTCCGTTTCCCCATGCCAGGGCAGGTCGATGGCAACCAGGGTATGCCCCGGAAGCCCCGCGGACAAGGGGTCGAACGTGCGCGCGAATTCGCCGAAACCATGAAAACAGACGGTTACCAACGGCCCGCTGCCAGAAACCCGGTAATGAACCCGGGATTGCCTGAATGATATGAAATGGGATGTCAAGACAATAAAAATAATCGGAAATCTTCCGGAAAATTATACTATTTTCGAATTAGTTGCATAACTAACAATATGCCAAACAACCAATTTAAGCGGGGGGAACTCTACAGTTTTATTACCGGCAAGGCGTCTACGGCGCTGGCCCGCCGTTTGCAGAAGAACTTCAAGCAGAACGGCGTGGACATCACGATCGAACAGTGGAGCGTGCTGTATCATTTATGGAAACAGGATGGACTGAGCCAGCAGGAGCTTTGCAATGCCACTTTCCGCGACAAGCCCAGCATCACCCGGCTGGTAGACAACCTGGAAAAGCTGAAGCTGGTGAAGCGGGTGTCTTCGAAGGAAGACCGGCGAATGAACCTGATATTCTTAACGGAGACGGCTAAACGTATGCAGGATCCTACGATGGACCTCGCCAACCAGACCCTGAATGAGGCCCTGGTGAATGTGCCACAGGCGGATATCGAACTCTGCAAGGCTGTACTGCAACAGGTGTATGACAATTTGAAATAAACATAACGATTCATCACATAAAACACTGATTATGGCTACCGATGTACAAACCGCCGCCGCGCTCAAGGGAGCCGAATGGCTGATCAAGGAAAGCTCCCCTGCCGGGACTTTCATTCCCGAGGACTTCAATGAAGAACAGAAGATGGTGATGGACATGTGCCATGGTTTCCTGGATGCGGAAGTGCTGCCGATCCTGGACCGCATTGACAACCTGGAACAGGGACTCATGCCTTCCCTGATGGACAAGGCGGGCCAGCAGGGCCTCCTGGGCGCATCCATCCCGGAGGAGTACGGCGGGCTCGGAAAGGATTTCATTACGTCTACGATCGTCAATGAAGGACTGGGAGGGGGACACTCTTTTTCCGT
>JALOMP010000125.1 GCA_025455365.1 Chitinophagaceae bacterium
ATTTTGCGGAAACGAATATTGCCTATGTTTCAGCGATATACCTTATAGTCCTTTCTTTTATGGTGTGGAGACTACTGCAGGCTTTCCTGCAGTCGAAAGCATTACGCCAGGAGGGGCTAGTGCCTGCCGGGCCCGAGCTTGAATCGAGGATGGCATCACTTGCCCGGAAGCTTTCCATTTCACAGGACGTCAGGGTATTTGTCAGCCGCCTGGTTGACGTACCCGCAACCATGGGCTTTATCAAACCCATCATCCTGTTGCCGGTGGCTTCGCTTACGCAACTCAGCCCATCACAGCTGGAGAGTATATTACTCCATGAACTCGCCCATATCCGTCGGATGGATTACCTGGTAAACATCGGCGTAGTGTTGATGGAGACCATGCATTTCCACAATCCCTTCGCGCGTTTGCTGGCAGGCGCCATCCGCCGTGAACGAGAACTCTGTTGCGATGACCTGGTATTATCCTGCAGGCAGGACGCGCTTGAATATGCATCGGCCCTGCTTTCCCTTGAAAAAGCACGAAGGCTGCCCGGTTTTTCAATGGCTTTGGCATCTAACGGACACAAAGGACACCTGCTGCACAGGGTGCGCAGGATGACCAGCATGCCAATGACACAAAAGCCCTATGCCGACAGGCTCCTGGCTTTATGTATGATGTTCCTCCTCATGGCTTCGATGGCATGGATCGGACCGGCCACTTCGAAGGCAAATACGCGTAGCCCGTTGGCACCGGCTGCCTGGGTGCAGGAGCAAAACGTTTGGATATTGAATGAACCACAACAAAACCTGCTGGTCAAACCCCGACGGGTTGCACAGCCCAATCAGGAAAAAACCGTTACCTCAAAAGTCACGCTCGCGGAGTCGATTGACCGTGACATCAGGTTCGAACATGAACGCCTGGATGAGTCAATTGCTACCGGCAGGAAGATGGTTTTTATAAACCAGTCCCCTCCCGATGGTTACCAGTTTCAGTACGAACTTCCATCCAAAGAAGTCCAGGATCCGGATATCCTGCTTTCACTCTCGCAGGGCGTCTTTGCGGAAAACCAGAGAATTCAGCTTCAGGCACAGGAGCAGGCCATCGCCCGGGAAGAACATCGCAGGTATGAAAAAGAGCTGGAAGCGCTGATCGAAAAAAATCCTTTTCAATTTTTTAGCAGGGATCATGCCGCCCCGCAGCGACAGATCGTTACCAGGGAGTTCAGGAAAACAATGGAAGCGGGGAAAGACAAACAACATGAACCGGAAGCCGCGCCCCGTGCGCAAGGACAGGCTCGAAGATCATCCGGCCGGGTGGTTGCTCCTGATGTGATGCCCCAGGTGGAAGCCCCGGCTCGCATAGCTTTCGGCTGGCAACGGAAATCCGAGATGCCCGCGACGATGCTGAAAGATAGGGAACTGAAGGTACTGACAGATGAACTGCAACAGCAGCAATTCCGTTTGATGCTTGATGCCGAATCGATGTTACCGCTTCACCCGCAGCGACCGGTGAAAGTCAACCGCATTAAAACAAAAGACGGTTACGCCCTCCGTATTGTTACCGGCACGGAGTCTATTGATATCCGGATCGGGGAAAATGACATCATCCTGGAGAAACACTAGCTTACCACACATTCCGCGGGCACATATCGCCGTAGCCATTGTTCAGCATAAAGCCCAGAACGATTTCGTGGGTTCCTTTCTGCATGGGACCCAACAGGTATGATGCATTGTTGATATCGTACGAGTAGCTGAGATTGAATGTCTGCGAAATATTCATGCCTGCCATAAAGGCAAAACCTTCCTGAAGGCGGTAGCTGCCGCCCAGCCAGAAACGGTCCTGGTACTGAGCTTTCACATTGAAGTCCACATAGAGGGGCATGGCCTGTATATATCGCATCATCACCGATGGAAGAATTGTCCAGTCCTCCGTCATAAACATCCGGTAACCACCGGTGGCAAAAAGATGGGGCACTAATGTGGATCCATAATACGCACTGTCTACCAGTTCCACCTTGGTAGGAATGATCTGGTGGACGGAGAGCCCGGCGAAGTAATCGGCTCCGTAGAGCCAGAGCCCGGCGTTTAGTTCAGGACTGATGGAATTGACCACGCTGCTTCCCGCGCCAATCGCCGGATCGATGGGGTTGGCCAGTTCGATTTTGGTGCGATCGGTATTGGTCCCTGCGATACCCGCTCCGAAACCGGCCGCCAGGGTTGTCCGGGCGCCGATACCCTGGTGGTATGCATAGGTTCCATAGGCCGTGAAGCGGTTGATGTAGCCGGTACGGTAATTCATCATCGTGAAACCGATACCATGATGCGGGGGCGAAGCCGTGTACTCCTCCCAGTATTGTTTTCCCCGGGGGTTCTCCCCTTTCATCGCAAAAGAAGTGGGATTGGTCTTGAAGTCAGATTTTCCAATGGGACCATGGATGGTGGCATAAAAAGTGGTGGGAGCACCCGGAATGCCCACCCACTGGTTGCGCACACTCAGTTTCACATCCACATAATTCTCAATGCCGCTGATGGCAGGGTTTAGGATATAATTATTAAGTATGTACTGCGTATAATGCGGCCGTTGCTGGCCATTTGTTTTGTTCAGCAGGCCCACACCTATCAGCAGCAGCATCCCGTATCTTTTCAATCCTTTCATTTAATCAGGGTTACATAGCCTGCCACTTTGGACCGGCCGTTTTTAGCGTCAATAACATAGTAATATGTACCGGCAGGCAATGGTTTGCCATTCATGGTGCCATCCCAGGGTTGGTTATACCCCACCGAACGGAATACAAGCTGACCGGCCGTACTGTACACTTCCACCACGCACCCCGGGTACGAGTCCAGCGAACGAATTTCCCATCGATCATTATAGCCGTCGCCATTGGGCGTGAAGGTATTAGGGATGACCGGTTTAAGCAATACCTTGACAAAGACATCATCGGCTGCGCTGCATCCCCTGGCGGAGGTAACGGCCAGCTGGTATCGGGTGTCTTCCGTGGGACTTGCTTCCGGGTTCAGCAACAGGGGATTATTCAGACCGGTAGAAGGCGACCAGCGGAACTGCAATCCCGCACCGGTGGCAGTGGCATTGAGCGTAATGAAACCACCTTCCAGGACCGTGCGGTCAGGTCCGGCATCTACCAGGGGCGTAGGATAAACGACAGCCTGCCGCTCCAGGTAAGCCAAACATCCGTTAGAGGCGGTAAAGGTATAGCGGATAAGATGCGTTCCTGGTCCGGACAAAGATGGATCAAAAGTTCCGGGGGGTCTCACACCCGGTCCACTGTACGAACTGGTTCCTGCCAGTCCGCTGGTTTCGGCCGTGTAGGTACTGAGGTTAACCATGCCACTTTCCTGGCAAATGCCGGGTATGGAATCGAAGCGCAGTTGAGGGCTTCCCAGCAATGTCACCGGCAGGTTGAAATCGTTGAAACAGGTGATGCCCGAATAAGCACGCACGCGTATCGTGTAATTGCGACTGGCCGGTGCGCCAAACTCCGGGTAGGCATGACGGTAAGTCTTCCCCGGGGAAGGGCTTTCATCCGTTTCAACCTGGGTGGGTGCTCCCAGGTTATCCCAGTAGATCTCCAGTTTCGTAATATCGCCAAAATCCACCGTGGAATTATTCTGTAACACGATTTCGAGATTGCTGCACAGGGGGCCGGCATTCTGCAAGGCTATGGCCGCGCGGGGTACCGCCCCATTAACGGTGAATACGCGGGTGGCGGTATCCAGGCAACCCGCCAGGCTGCGCACTGCCTGCGTTACGGTATAGGTAGCTGCGGCGTTGTATTTGTGGCGCGGGTTCTGTTCGGCGGATGTGGCGCCATCGCCGAATGTCCACGCATACCATAAAGGTTCGTTACCGTTAATGATGCTGCTGTCCCTGAATTCCGCGAAAGCATCGTTCAGGCATACCTCCGGCAGGATGAATCCGGCCGTAGGCTGCTCATGTATCGTAAAGGTCCTCGTAAACGGTGCGCTGGCACAACCCCGGTTATTCCGGACTTGGAGCGTGGTGGAATAATTACCGGGATTGGTAAAAGGAAAGACAAATGGCGTTGGCTGATCGTAGGGAAAGGACGCATTATCAACAGTCCATGTCCATTGCGACAAAGAACCGTTTCCTGGTTGGTAGGAGCTATCCCGGAAGGAATAAGAAGTTCCCCCGCAAAGTGTGTCGGGAACGGAAAAAGACGCAACGGGAAGATTATACACGTCCACCAGTTTATTGGCAGTGTCAGACATACAGCCTATATCCGTAACAATCGCCAGCTTTACGGCGTAACTCCCCCCCGTTCCGTAGAGGCGGTTGACATTGCGGGTGGTAAATGTCTGCTGGTCGCCGGTATTCCAGTACCAGGATGCTGCCGGCCTGCCACCAATGGTGGAAGTCATATCCATCAATCGCACCGTATCATTCACGCATCCGTTATGGGTAACCGAAAAATCGGCCCTGGGCTGTTCAAATATCTGCAGGTCATAGTCAATCTCCTGTTCACCGCCGCAACCATCTGCGGTAGGGTTCGTGGCTATCAGGCTGATGGGGAAAGTGCCGATATTAGGAACACTGTAGACCCGTTCGATGGTATACCGGTAGAGCGTCCGGCCATTGACCACCCAGCTGGAGTCAAAAACGGGATTGGTAATGGTGGTGTCCGGGAAGAGCCCGTTGAAGTTCCAGCGCATGTCCAGCGGCTGGTATGGAAAAACGATGGAAAACGTAAAGGGTGAATTTCGGCAACTGGCGGGGAAATTCACCCGACCCATGATATTGTTAATCGTGATGAACTGGTATAGGTCGCGGAGGTTCGTGCCGGCGGAATAGCCGTAGGATTCCGTTTGCGCAAACCCATACGCGATCGCATTGAATCCGGAATCACAGGTGAGGCGATGTGTTCCCTCCTGCACTTCTATCTGGGCATAAGCAAAAGCCGGATCCTGTTGCAAAGGGGTGAACCCGGTATACGCGGCACCATCCACCCGGAAACTCTGGATCACTTCCGGCAGGTTCTTCAGAACGACGTTTATATAATGACGCTTGTTCTGTGGGTTAGCCTGCTGGATCAACCGCATAGAAGTGAGTGTCACATCGTTGATGGTTTGTTCCAGCGGGTTCAGGTAGATCATTTCAGGATCGCCATTGTTGGTTGCCTCGCCGCAGCTTTGCGTGGTGAAATACTGGGAAACAAGGATGGGTTTGTCTGATTCAATCACCTGGGGTGTAGCTGACTCCACCTGGTAATAAAAGTTATTGGTAAAGGCGGCTGCAGGCAAAACGGCCCCGTTGAGCCGTACCACGGCGGTAGGATCAGGACGAATGATTCGGTAATAATTCCTCGGCCTGCCGGCACTGGGGACGGTGATGTATCTCCTGCCCCAGGTGCTGGTGGGATACATTTGCTGGTAGAGATTGTCCGAGGATATCTGGTTCGGGAACGCGCACCCGATGCCTATGCGCCCGGCTCCGGAAAAAACAGCGATCTTCTTGCAACCACCACCGGTATTTACAGAACGGATGACAGAACCCGTAAGATCGGAATTGGATAAAACCTGGTACACCTCCCCTTCGTTAAGGGTTTCCGTAAAGGCTACGCCTGCCGGTCGCCCGCCAACGGTATTGGCGGTGGGAATGATTTCCACGGTGGTATTGTCCTCCGTAGCCACCACAAAAAAATAGGAATAGGAATTTGCGTTCAGGTTGGGTTGGGCTACCTGCGTAAAGTTCACGGAATAATAGTCGCGGCCAAGGGTGCTCACCGGAAGGCAAAGGGTAGCGCCGGAAACGGACGTGAAATAAATATGCGCATACACGACCACCGGCTTTTCGGCTACGACATGAATCCCCAGGTTACTCCTGCCTTCCCTGTCTAGAATGGCATTCTGGGGGATGGTAACACTCACCACCTGGTTGGCTACAACGTTAACTGTCTGGGCGAATCCGGTACCTGGAATTTCCACGCGGGCCTGCGTGGCAACGTCGGAGGTTATATAGACGTCCATGCCCTGTCCATTGCCCGCATACATCTGTTGATGGTTTCCATAACCGAGCCAGAACTCCTTCCCTTTATTGGAAAAATCCTGCGCCTGGACGGGCACCCCAAACCAAAGGAAAAGACACAGAACCTGAATGAATCTATTCATGACAGCCAGCCCCAAAACCTTGCAATATACCTATTATGCCTATCCGATGCGCATGGCGTCAAGCCTCATGCACAGCGTTCAGTGCAGGGACGGTTTCGTATCCGGTATCCTGAACTTACGGGCTTCCGTAAAGGTGGATTTGCCCTCCATATTCACCTGGCGAATCCTGTAAAAAACGGAATCCGTACCGGCCATGGAAACGGTATGGTCGATATATACATAGTCAGCACCGTGGGGAGCGTTTTCACGGGCGAAAACAAGGGCCACGACGGTAAAATGTTCCCCATCGGAACTTCGCTGAACTTCGAAATAGTTGTTGTTTTTTTCCGCGGCAGTCTGCCAGAGAATTTTCGCGGATGAACCGGCGCGCAGGAGTGTGAAAGACTGAACAATGGTCTCTGCCGGCGCGGAAGCATCCGATTGGGCAAAACAAGGGTTTACACATAGCTCCAGGAGGAGACAAATGAGTACGGAATACCTTTTCATAATCTTTTTGTTAAGAGGTGATTGAAAAGGAATTTCCTAGGATGGAGACGGTTTCGCGAAGGAATTGGAAGAATGGGACATGCGTCCCTCGTACGAATGCTACCTGCAGAGTGCAGGCCTACGCAGGATTAAAAATAATACCCGGCTGCTGAAAAAGCAAGCACCCTGAGAAGGATTTCTCTTAACTAATTATATATCAAGGAATTGAGAAATTTGACGCGATGCGTAACGGTTATTTTCCCGCGACCGGTTAAGCCGCCCCTTCCGCCGGGGGCCGCAGGCGGCTTACAAGATCCCTCCCTGCCGGACCGCAACACAGGACCAGGTCCAGGATACTGAGGTTTGGCTGGAATCCGAGCCTGTCTTCAAAAACCTGGCTATATCGGGGGAAATCCCCAAGGGCAGGGTCCTGAAAGTTACCCGGACGAATCTGGTCCTTCAGGTCCTTTATTAAATGAACCCTATTTCCATGGTTCATGCTCCCACCCGGGTTAGTATCGTTACCGATTACATATTCACCGATTTTCTCTACCGAATCTGATTTCCGGTTCTCCGAATCCGGTATGCGTCCATCCGGGCTAACCCGATCGTCGAATCCGGTGCGCCCCAATCGTAAAACCGAAACAACCCATCCCAGGCACCTGAAATTCCAGTCGATTAAAAAGGTATCCTGCTCCCGGTAGAGTTCTTCCAACGCCGGGGCATACTGGAAAAACCAGGGCGACTTCCCATAAGCCGAAAATATAGACCTCCAATGACGCTTTTGCCAGTCGCCGGTATGGTCTATCCGGACATCGCAATAAAGACCTCTCTGGTTCCGGCCACCCACCAACGGAATGCTCAGGGCGAACAATCCATTGGCCCCAGCCAGGATCATCCGATTGCGAAAACTCTGTCGCGACCAATTTTCATATAAGCAATAATCGATATTCGTATCATTAAATAAAGCGATACATGAAACAATCGTTGGAAAATACTGTAATTCAATTTTTAGCATGCTGCTGAAAAATCTTGTTTAAGATTCGATACCCGCGACACATATAGTGAATTTTGCATGCTAAAACAGACCATTTTACCATGATTTTTTATTGATTTATATGAATATATAATATTGATTTTCATTATTTTAGGTTATTTAATACCGCACTAAATATTTGAGTAGTAAAAAATCGTCGCAAAACTACCTGTCTGAGGCAATTTACTACCCTTTTTAGTAGAAAAATTTACCATTTTTTCGCCCGGTTTT
>JALOMP010000126.1 GCA_025455365.1 Chitinophagaceae bacterium
ACCAGTTGAAAGGGTCTTATAAAATTGATTTGCAACTTTGTTGCAAAAGGTGTATTTTTGCCGTTCAATTGACCGGATGTTCAGGATTAATTATGACGCACTGGGTATTGCCGCTTCGCTGGCCTGCGCGATTCATTGTGCGATTCTTCCATTGCTTTTGACCAGTCTTCCGGTTCTGGGAACAAATATCATTGACAATATCGGCTTCGAATTCGGGATGATCGTTCTCGCGATGATCATCGGTTTTTACTCCCTATGGCATGGCTACCGTCAACATCACCGCAGCCTCCTGCCATCCCTGATGTTTGGCCTCGGTATCATCCTGCTTTTTCTCAAGCAGGCATTTCACGCCTATCAATTGTTTTTCCTGGTGCCGGCCGTTTCACTGATTGTGGCAGCACACCTGATCAACTATCGCCATTGCCGAAAGGCCGGACAGTGCGCGGGCGGTTCCTGTAAGCATTCATAGGAGTCTTTCGACCCCGGATGGCCGGGATATCCCAAGCACGGATCATGGTCATCTATGGACCGGGAACCATGAATACGGCTTCTACTTTATCCTGGTTCTTTCCAAAATAAATGCACCCAGGCTTCTTCCCTGCATTTTCCCATTCTCGATCGCGGAGCGGAAATGGATGCCCCCGTACAACCGGCTTACACAGGCTTCCTCCGAAGCTTTGATGAACGAAGGAAAGCTTCGCTGTATACCAATATAGGGCATCTCATAGTCATCCGTAAAAGCGAAGTTATCACCAAACTGGCGGGTGAGGACGGTGGCAACGGATGAAGAGACCACGCTGTGCCCGCTGGTATATTCAGGGAAAGGCGGCGTCTGTAACAGGGGCTGCCATTGTTTGTCGAGATTCTCATGAATCGCCGTTACGGGGCGGATGTATTCACTGCGGTATTTTTCGTCCCAGCAGGAGATAAATGCCTCGTACATGGCGATGGCAGACAGGGCGTAGGCCTGTGCGCTGCGCAGCATGTCGGCACCGCTTTTACGGCAGGCCAGGGCCGTGATGTTCATCCAGTGTCCCCCCGGGCTGGGCTTTTTGTTTGCGAACATCATATGCCCCACATGGGTCACCGCAGCGGCATTATCATCCCAGAACCGGGCGATATTTTTCTGTTCCTCGCTGAGGTTTCGGGTGCTGTCGATTACTTCCTTCAATTCCTTATAAAAATCAGATCCCTTGTTCAGGTTAAATGGCGGCGGTGGTACGGGCCTGAACTGCGCAGATGAATCCATTACCATGGGTTTCATCTTTGTCCAGAAGGGTTCAACGGCGTCCAGGTAATCGGGGGGTGTATTCTTCCATTTGCCTGGCTGTCCGCTGGGTGTATAACGCGGCATGCCGCGGGTTTCCTTGTAATTGTCCGATGTGGCACGTTTCCAGATGGCCTCCGCCACGGCTTCGCCAAAGGCTACGGAACGGGCATAGGTTTCCTCGTCAATACCCTTTTCTTTCAGTTCCTTAAGCAAGGCTTCCATGGTTACCCGGGAAGAATCCTTGGTGAACGTAAGCCGCAGGGTGATATCAAACAGTGCTTTAATGGCCGATACCGTAAACACATAGTCCTTGCCGGGATCGGGTACCGGCATTTCCGGAAACCCTTTCAGCTGGGCTGCCAGGGAAGGATAGCTCGTGTCCGTCCATCGAAGCGCTTCGTAGGCCGACAGTGATGCATACCCGTAAATTCGGGATGCTACGGGCGGCGAGAAAATTTCATAAATCACTACGTCGTTCAGTCGCTTGATTCCCCGGTGCAGGAATTCCGGATCATTCAACGCTGCGGCATCGGCCTTCGTGGACGGGCCCTTGCAGGAAGGAACGGCCAGCGTAAGTGCGATAAAGGAAATCAGCACGAAAAAATGTTTCATGTAACGATGGTTGTAAGGGTTATTCTACGGTTCTTTTCCCGGTTTTGATATTGTTGATGTCAGCCCGGTGGACGGATGGACCCAGGGGAAGCTGACGGACCGACTGGCTCAGGAATCCCTGGCCGTAATAGAGTTCGGTCTTCCGTTTTTTCCCGCTCCGAAGATGCAATATCGCCTGATCGTCTGCAGGCTGCAGCGGCTGGAATTTAACCGGGAAATTATGTTTGAATACTTTCAGCGGGCCTTTGTTCTGGCTGGCCGCCAGCATGAGCTTCCCGTCTGCGGACCGGAGGAAGGCCAGGGCTTTGCCATCGCCTGGAATCCTGATTCCGGCCTGGTTCTGACTGATCACGGAGAATCCACCCCTGCCATCGCCTTTCATCACCAGGCCATTAAGCGCATCATATCGCCCAACCGTAACTTCTGTTCCGTAATCATTGGCATTGAGTACCAGGTCCAGGTTCTCATCTTCGTCCAGGTCAGCAACCATCATCCCATTTACCGGCGACCACTGTGCCTGTACCGGAAGGGGCTTCATGTCGAATCGCCCATCACCCTGGTTCAGCAATATGACCGTGCGGAATTCATTGACTTCGAGTACCAGCGCCCCTTTTCGTTCTTCCGGCGTCAGCACCTGGTCCATGGTTGCCTGGGCAAATGGCTTATAGGAGGGGAACTTCTGCCTGAAGCCAATCATCTGCTTGGTGAGGTCGTCTCTTGTCTGGGCCGGAAATTCCTTTTTATGGCCATTTACTACATCAGGGATATACAGCGAAGGGATCGCGTCGAAGCTGCCGTTATTGTCGAAATCCCGCGCATAGATGCGTACCGGAAAACTGTCCGATGCCCGGTAGAATGAATTAAGCCCCAGGTTTCCGATGATATAGTCCGTGTCTCCGTCATTGTCCAAATCGCCCGCGGCGATACTGGACCACCAGCCCTTTTTCCCGGCGATGCCTGTAGCCGCGGTTACATTCTCCAGCCTGCCATTGCGGTTCTGCAGGAAAGTGACGGGCATCCATTCGCCTGCAAGCATCAGGTCTATGGCGCCATCATTGTTGAAGTCTGTCCAGAGCGCATCGCAAACCAGCCCGATTTCTTTCAGGGAGGGCGCCCACTCGGCCGTGGCATCGGTAAATCGAATCCGCCCGTCTTTCGAATCGTTCCGGTATACAAAACTGGACACCGGCTTTGGATACGATCCGGGGTATACCCGCCCGGCCAGGAAAAGGTCAAGATCGCCGTCCCTGTCGAAATCCGCCGCACGGACGCAACCCTTGCTGGCATAATTCAGGGGAAAGACGGAAGTATCTGCGGTGAACCTTCCTTTTCCATCGTTCACAAAGAAATTGTCCCGGTGGTCCGGTGAATTCGGCAGGTTCTCGTAGGTGCCGCTGGCGCAATACAAATCCAGGTCACCATCGCCATCCGCATCAAAGAGCAGCAGTCCCATGTCTTCCGTCGACTTGGTGATTTCATCTCGGTCGGTAACCAGGGTCTGCGACGTAAATCGTCCATCCCTGCCCTGGAGCATCAGCACCGCGCTATGGTTTCGGGCACCCCCGAGAACCATATCATCCAGCCCGTCTGCATTCACATCGCCCACGGCAATGGCCGGACCGTACTGTGAAAGTTTATGAGGCAGCAGGCGCTGTATGTTGAAGTCCACGAAGTCTTTCTCCAGCTGTGTATAGCGAATACCAGCCTCCTCAGTGACATCGGCGAAATAAGGATGCTGAGCCTCCGCCGGCTTGTCCCAGGTATATACGTCCGTTGCCTTTGCCTTTTCCAGTTTGAGCAGCTGGTTGGCCGGCACATCCACGAGGGTTTGTTTTTTTCCTCCCATCCATTTTACCACCACGGAATCGAGCCGGCTTGTTTTTCCAAGGCCGAAGTGGATGACCGGATCCACGCTGGACAGGTAGCCCCTGTAGGGCGAATATTCCACTACCTGCAGGGAATCCCGGTGATAAATTTCCACCCAGGCACCCAATCCATTCCGGTTCAGGGAATCACCTTCCAGCACAACCCTCAGAAAGTTGCTTTTAATTTCTTTGGAGCTGTTAAGCCTGTTTTCAAACAGGAAGGCGGGATCATTGATATTGTTGGTAACAAAATCCAGGTCGCCGTCATTATCGAGGTCTACATATATCGCGCCATTGGAGAAAGAGGGTACCTGCATGCCCCAGTCGCGGGTAACATTGCTGAAACGAAGGTTGCCGTTGTTGCGGAAGGCATAGTTCTGGAGCTTCACTTCCGGTATCTGGCTGAGCAATTGTTTTTCGTCGGCCACCATAAAAGCCTCATCGCGGTATGCAATGAAGTCATGATCCGTCACATCCTTGGGAAACCCGTTGGATACGATGAGGTCCCTGTAACCATCATTGTCGAAATCCGCCAGCGAAGGCGTCCAGCTCCAGTCGGTCTCGGCAATGCCGGCAAAAAATGCCAGTTCCGCGAAAACGGGATTGGGCATTGAATCACCCCGGGATACGCCCCAGCCCTGGTTTACCTGCAGGCAGTTGCGGACGTACTGGTATGGGTACCCGAAATAGTCGATGTTTTGGTATGTCTGGTAGCTGTTAGGGTTCAGCATCATCTTCTTCCGGTAGTTGTCTTCCGGGTTCATATCCAGTTCCACCAGGTCAGACAGGCCATCATTGTTGATATCGGCGATATCGTTTCCCATGGCATTGGCGGCGCCGTGTTTGAAATAATCATGAACCTTGTTGGTGTAACGCCCGTTTCCGTTATTCACCCACATGAGGTTGCCAGACAGGTAATCATTGCTAACATAAATATCCTTCCAGCCATCGCGGTTCAGGTCGGCGATGTTCAATCCATGCGCGTACCCTTCCTCCAGGATACCCGCTTCCCGGGAAACATTTCTATAGTAGGGATGACCGAGGCTGTCCGATCCCTCATTCCTGTATAGTCGGTCTGTATTCGCGTGTGATCCGTCTTTCAGGATCGGCCTGAATGCATTGGGGAAATCACCGTCCACGATTTCGTTGGTGGCGATATAGAGGTCAAGGTCGCCGTCATTATCATAATCAAAGAAGGCTGCCATGGTGGAATGGCCGGTATCGGCAAGGCCATATTCCATCGCCATCTCCCGGAACAGTGGTATGCCGTTTTTATCAAGGCCCTGGTGTACATACAGCAGGTTGGCCCTTTCCTCGGCCTTTCTTTTCAAGGTGGCGCATACATAGATATCCATCCATCCATCATTGTTGATATCCACGGTGGCAACCCCGCGGGACCATCGCCCTTTTCCCTCCACGCCGGCCGCGGCAGTAATATCTTCAAACTTGAGTCCACCCTTGTTGAGGTACAACTTATTAGATACGAGATTGCCGGTAAAATAAAGGTCCTGCAGGCCGTCGTGGTTGAAATCCCCGGCTGCTATGCCGCCGCCATTGTACACATTCTCCAGGTCAATCACGTTCACCGAATCGCTCTCCATGATCCTGTTGTTGAAGGTAATGCCGGATGCGGATGGCTTTACCAGTTTAAAGAGCGCGTCTCTGTTCTTACATGAATAAAAAAGAATGGCAGAAAGCCCGCAGAGGGCGATGGTCGGAAGCAACCTCATGTGCATGTTTCTTCAATTATCGTGGGGGGCAATTTACACCAAAAAAAAGAGGCAGAGCGCAATGCTCTGCCCCTTCTGTGAAGTATGCAATCCGGGATTAGTACCCAGGATTCTGCTTGATGCGAACAGTACCGTCGGTAGTGGTACTGCGGTCGATCGCGCTTTGCGGGATCGGGAAGTACTCATGCTTATTGGCGGTAAAGTCAGCACTAACCAGGTAGTTGCGTTTGTTGTTGATGGCAGGGTTCGACTTGCCGCTGTTGTAGTCCAGGATACGGTTGATTTCCGTAGCCGCAACACCCCAACGTACCAGGTCAAAGAAACGATGGCCTTCCATGCCAAGCTCCAGCTTGCGCTCGAAACGAACCGCAGCCCTTGCATCGGCCTGGCTGGTCCAGGGTGTCGTGTAGATGCCTACTTTGTATTCGGCGGCAAAGCCACTAGCCGTGGATGCATCCTTCACCCAGCCATCGTTATTGGCTGCGCGTGCACGGACGAGGTTCACCAGTTCACGGGCCCTTTCCAATCCACCGGTTTCTACTTCGCATTCTGCAAGCATGAGGATCACGTCAGCAAAGCGGATGAGGGTGTAGTTATTGGCCGTGATACCACTGGTCCAGAATGAGCGGTCTGTACGAACGCCGGTCTGGGCACTGTAGTAGGTATTCTTGATCGGGCTGTAGGGACCGGCATAAGCCTGGTCACGCTGCCAGTTGAAGCCGGGGTGCTTGCCCCAGTCCAGGTAAGGAATGCCGCGGCGACCAACGGTCCAGTCGAGGCGTGCATCCAGCGTACCGGCGTGAGGGGTAAATGGATCCGTGGAACGGAGGCCCTGGTCGTTCTTCACTTCCGTTGCGTTATAATTTGCAGGATCGGGAAGACCGGTGGTAGGATCAACCTGGTAGGAATTCACGAGGTCCTGGGAAGGCTGGAAGAAACCGCAGCAGGTGCCGGGTCCGCCTGTATACGGGAAGTTTAACACTTCACCCCAGCCGCCATTATCCGCGGCAGAACCATCGTTCACAGAGTATTGCACCGCGAAAACGGATTCCGTGCTGTTCTTGGTGTCCGCATTGAAATTGTCAGAGAAGCGGGCGAGCAGGGCATATTTCTGACCCTGGGCGTTGGTACCGTTGGTATAAACGGCATCCAAAACAGCCTTTGCATCCCCAAATTTCTGCTGGTACAACAGTGCTTTTCCGTAGAGTGCCCCGGCAGCCCATTTGTTGACGCGGCCCTTGGCATTCATGGTAGCAGGCAGGTTGTCGTAGGCAAACTTGAGGTCTGCTTCGATTTGCGGCCAGATGTCCGCATCGTTGGTGAGGTTAAAGTCCGTTATGGTCTCATCCACATAGGGGACCTTATTCCACATTTTCTTGGCTTCAAAATGGTAATGGCCACGCAGGAAACGGGCTTCCCCTTCTATACGCTTACGGTCGGCATCCGAAACATCCGTGGCTGCGGCAAGCTGCTTCAGCACAGAGTTGGAACGGGCAACGCCTTCATATACCACGTTGTATTTAACGCCGTAGTAACCATTGGTTGCCGTTGAGGTGAAAGATTCAATGGAGTTGACATCCGGCTGGTCACCGGCGTCTGATCCTTTGTGGGCTTCTCCGCCAACGACACTGCCGTACACCCAGTTGGTGCCGGAGCTCTGCCAGCCACCCAGGAAGATACCACCCCCGTTCACAAAGCCGTCCAGCAGGGCCTCAACACCTTTCTTGTTGGCAAGCGTCGTGGCATCCAATCCACCCAGGGGTTTCCTTTCCAGGAAACTCTTGCTACACGACCAGGTGATCACACCCAGTGTAGCGAGGCTTACGATGGAAAATGCTATTTTTTTCATATGATCTTTTTATAAATGTTTTCTAATTACACAAATTAAAAGTTAATGTTCAAGCCAAACAAGAACTGTTTAACGGTTGGGTAGATACCCTCATCCACACCGCCCGCGTCATCAGCACCGATGAGTTCAGGGTCCAGTCCATTGTACTTGGTCCAGGTGAACAGGTTGGTTGCCTGGAAATATACACGCACCTTGTCAATCTTGGCCTTGTTAACCAGGTTGGTCGGCAGGGTGTAGCCGAGGGTCAGGTTTTTCAGGCGCAGGTAGGAGGCGTCCTCCAGGTAGTAAGAGTTAACAACCGTGTTGTTGCTAAAGTTGGACGCGTTCTCCGCGATGGGTACTTTGGCACCGGTGTTGGTGGGGGTCCAGGAATTGTACAGCAGGTCCTGGCTCTTGTTGCCCTGGAAGGATGGGAAGAAATCGGTCCACCACTTCACATAGTTCATTGCTTCACGACCCTGTACACCATAGAAGAAGAGTCCCAGGTCGAAACCTTGCCATGCTCCATTCAACTGGAGGCCATAGCTGAAATCGGGGTTCGGGCTGCCGAGGATAGTACGGTCGGCATCGGTGATGGCGCCATCGCCATTGATGTCTTCATACTTAAAGCGACCAGGAGCAGCGGCATCCTGGGTTGGGGACTTGGCTACATCAGCTGCATCAGCGAAGAGGCCCACAACGCGATATCCATAATATGAGGAAATCGCTTGGCCGGTCTGGTTCCGGATGAAGTTACCAATCCTGGAACCGCGGGTCTCATAGAAGGGAATGCCTTCTGCGAGGCTCACGATTTCATTCTTATAGGTCGTGAACGTGAAGGTGCTGCTGAAGTTTACACCATTCTTACCGCCGAACTGGGCACGCTGTGTCCAGAGGAGGTCGATACCGGTGTTCTTCATTTCCGCAACATTATAGAAAGCCGGGTTTACAACCGGACCTGCACCCTGGTAGGGGAAACCTGCCAGCTGGAACAGGAGGTCGGAGGTTGTTTTGTTGTACCAGTCGAAGATCAACTCGGTCTTACCACCGAAAAGGGTAGCGTCAAAGCCGATATTGGTAGTGGTATTGGTTTCCCACTTTCCGTCAGGGTTGCCCACGAAGGAAAGCTGGAAGCCCTGTTGGGTACTGCTGCTGGCACCGTTGATGTCGTAGTTGGAGGAGCCAGGTCCACCCAGGTATTGGTCGAAGGAGTTGGCGGGGTTGATCCGCTGGTTACCCATCTGGCCCCAGCTTCCGCGGAGTTTCAGGTCGGTAATCCATTTCACGTCGCTCATGAAAGCTTCACGAGACATCCTCCAGCCAAGGGAGAAGGATGGGAACACCGCATAAGGATTGTTGGGACCGAACCTGGAGGAACCGTCACGACGGATCGTGAAGCTTGCCAGGTACTTGTCGTCATACACATAGCTGGCCTGTCCAAACACTGACCACAACGCCGTAGGGGTGTAGGGTCCACCATTGGCACGCTGACCGGCGGCGCCACCTGAGTTCAGGGCGCGGAAATTATAATCCTCAATGAAGTAATCCGCACGGAAACCTTCCACATTACGTCCCCACTCTTCAATGGCTTCCGTACCGATCAACGCGGAAACGTCATGCTTTTCTGCAAATACGTTCTTGTAGGCCAAGGTATTCGTCCAGGTCCAGGAACGGAAACGGTTGAACCCTTCCGTATAGCTGTTACCGGTATTGTTTTCTGAGTTCTCGTATGTCTTTGGAGTAAAGAAATAGTAGTTACCATTATTCATCTGGCCACCGATGCTGGTCCTGGCGGTAAAGTGCTGTAAGAAATCCAGCTCAGCATAGATGTTACCAAAGACGGCGGTTTGCTGTCCGCGATTGTCGCGGGCGCGCTGGCGGATGGCAACCGGGTTGGCGGAGTTACCCAGGCCCGGGGCGCGGGAACCGCCATAGTTGCCGGCGATATCATATACCGGGATAATAGGCTGGTTACGGTAGGCGAAACCGATCTCGGTGCCTTCCCCGTTGTTACCGTTATTGCCCACGGAATTATCTTCAGACACCAGGAGCTGCAGGTTCTCACCAATGCGCAGGTGATCTTTAACGTTGAATTCCGTGTTAACGCGGAAAGTATAACGCTTATAGAAGCTCTCAATGATGATGGCCTGCTGGTCGAAATAGTCAAGGCTCATCATGTAACGGCTCTTGTTGGCGCCACCGGAAACCGCGATATTATGGTTCATGATCGGGGCATTCCGGGTGATCTCATCATACCAGTTGGTACCGGCCTTGTTGGCCTTGTGGATCAGGTAGGAGCCATTGATGTCATCCAGGTTCAGGTTATACAGCGAGGGATCCACAGCCGGATCACCTTCAAATTTACCTGCTGGCAGGATGTAGTCAGGAAGGACCGGGGAAGCGCCAGTTCCATATTGGGCGGAAGGAGGTGTCTGTCCGGCGTTCTTATAGGCCAGCCAGGTGAGGTCAGCCATACCCTGGGGATCCAGCAGGTCCCAGCCTTTGGCGGGGTTCTGGGAACCATAGTACATATTATAGGAGACTTTCGCACCACCCTGGCGACCGCGACGGGTGGTCACGATGATTACACCGTTGGAAGCGCGGGCACCGTAGATCGATGCGGATGCCGCATCCTTCAGTACCTGCATGGTTTCAATGTCATTGGGGTTCAGGCCATTGAGATCGCCTGCGGGAACACCGTCAATAATATACAACGGGGCGTTTCCACCAAAAGACGCGAAACCGCGGATACGAACGGAAGCTCCAGCACCCGGACGGTTATCCGTAGTTACCGTTACACCGGAAGCGCGACCCTGTAACTGGGATTCAGCGCTGGCTGCCGGAATGGACTTCAGGTCAGACGTGTTTACAACAGCCACCGAACCGGTAATGTCTTTCTTGGCCTGGGACGTGTAGCCCGTCACAACCACTTCGCTGAGACTGCTGGTCCTTTCTTTCAGGATGACATTTAATGCACCCGTGCCTGCAGCAACCTCCAGTACATCGTATCCCACATAGGAGATAACCAGTGTACTGCGATCGCTGGGTACGGAAATGGAGAAGGAACCGTCGGCAATGGTCGACGTGGCTGTGTTAGAGCCTTTCACAGCCACGGTAGCGCCGGAAATCGGGAGATTATCCGGCCCAACCACCTTGCCCGTTACGGTCCTTTGGGCAAATGCTACGGTACAGAGTAGCAATGAAACCAGGAGCATAGGTATTGCCCTACCTATACGCTTCAGGAGTTTTTGTTTCATACGACAACACAGTTAGAGTTGGTTAATAATTAAGAAGGGTGCTAAAACGTTTTTTTGATAAGCTGTTAAAAATAGTTTAAATATTGAAACTCTTAAATTTTTTTTAAAAAAACTTTGTGATTCTGATATTCCAAGCAGGAATATGGCTATTTATTTCGTATTGTGTAAAAAAAACACAAAGGTTAAAAAATCGTTAACAAGCAAGGGTCAAACGGAGCAGACAAAAAAAAATTTTAGATCGCTGCATAGAACAGCAAGATTCCTGTAATTTAAGCCCAAAGCAACGAACATGATTACCCGTAAGCAATTCCTCCGCAACATGACCGGGCTGGCAGCCGGCAGCCTTCTCGCCAGGGATGCCATGGCCTTCGGCTCTTTCAAGGAGCGCCCGATTGGCCTTCAATTATATACGCTTCGCAATGAAATGGGTAAGGATCCTGCCGGCACCCTGAAGCGGGTTGCCGAACTGGGGTTCAGGGAGGTGGAAAATTTCGGCTATAACGGGAAGTTTTTCGGAATGGAAGCGTCGGCTTACAAATCCATGCTTTCCGGGCTGGGATTGACAGCGCCCAGCGGGCACTATATGTGGGGTGGGGCGATGGACAATCCGCCGCAGGGCAGTATTCGCAAGGGATGGGATAAGGCCGTGGAAGATGCTGCCACCCTGGGACAGAAATACATGGTACTGGCTTTCCTGTTCCCCAACGAACGGAAAACCCTGGACCAGTACAAACAAGTGGCGGAAGACCTTGGCAAGGCTGGTGAAACCTGTCAGAAAGCCGGCATCCAGCTTTGTTACCACAACCATGATTTCGAGTTCCAGGCGATTGAAGGACAACTGCCCTTCGATTACCTGATGAAGCAGACCGACCCCAAGTTGCTGAAGGTTGAACTGGATCTATACTGGGCCGTGAGGGCGAACCAGATGCCCCTGGACCTCTTTAAACAACATTCCGGCCGCATCGCACTCTGGCATGTGAAGGATATGGATAAAACCGAGAAGAAGTCCTTCACGGAAGTGGGGAACGGGGTCATTGACTTTAAGGAAATCTTCAAGGCGCATAAACAATCCGGCATGAAGCATTTCTTCGTGGAACAGGACCAGTGCCCGGGTTCGCCTTTTGACAGCATCAGCCAGAGCATCGGGTATATTAAAAAGAACCTGGTCAACCTGGTTTGATGGACAAAAAACCTGCCAGGGGCCGGATGGCCAACCTGGTTTTTACGGGATTGTTCCTCCTTTTCGCCGCGCTGCAATACAACGACCCGGATCCCTGGATTTGGATCCCCATTTACGCCCTTGCTGCCTGGCTCTGCTACCGGTACGCCTCCGGAGGCAGGCCCCGGCAGGCAACGCTTCTGCTCATCTTTTTCTGCATCGCCTACGGCGCTTACCTTTTCATGGAAACGGACGGCGTATTTTCCTGGGCCACGGAACACCACGCAGAAAACCTCGTACAAACAATGAAGGCCACCAAACCCTGGATCGAAAACACCCGGGAGTTTGGCGGCCTTATCATTATCATTATCGTACTCGGGCTGAATTATCTCAGCGCCCGGAAAACATAGCCCGCTATTTCGCGATGAACTTCATGGTAGAAAGCGCTGCCATTTGGGTCTCTCCTTCCTTTCGCCTGACCACCGCGTACAGTTTACGTGCACGATCGCCCGCAAACTGGAAGGGCATTTTCACCGTGTTGAATCCTGCCTTACCGCCGGCAGGGATTTCTGCTGTTCCCAGCAACTCCCCATCGGGCGCATCAGCCCGCAATTCCACGGTATAGCCTTTATCCAGCGGATTCTGCATGGCATACATAATTTCCACCGCTGACACCGGACTGAGATTCAGAGGGTCAAACTCCAGCCATCCAGTCGCGCCCTGTCCAAGGATGGCGAATTTATTGCCTCCAAATTCCGCCACCGTCATGTTGTTCACGCTTTTGTTTTCCTGCACGCCCAGTTGCGGACTGCGGATAACGACGCTGTTATACCCGGTGAGGGGCTTTATTTTTGCGCCGCCCTTGTCCGTATACGAAGCAGACAACTGCATGACCTTGCCGCCGGAAAGATCCTTTTCCGCGGGGGTTACGCTGCCCTGCACCGGAAGCGACTTAACCGTGGACGACTTGCTCAGTGAGAGGATATACGCAACAATCTTTTGCGTTTCTGATGGCTTGAGGTCCGGGTGCGCAGCCATCGCCACTTCGCCCCAGACACCGCTTCCGCCTTTGATGATCTTGTTGCTCAGGTACTGGGTAGCTTTACCGTCGTTCGCATATTTGTTGGCTACCTGCGTGAATGAAGGGCCGATCGATTTTTCATTCACCTTATGGCAGGTGCGGCAATCAGAATTTTCCACGATGGCTTTACCCTCCATGGCCGCGCTGACCTGCTGGTGTCCCACCACCTGCGCCCTGTCCATGCCACTGATATAATCTACCTTAACAAACATGCGGGAAGGATCCACTTTAGTCCCGTCCTCCTTATCCTTTACGGACACTTTATATTTAATCGGCTGACCGGGAAATACAAACCCGGGATTTTCTGGAAGCTCGATACTCACTACCGGGGTTTCGTTGCCCGCATACACGGTTTTGGTTTCACTCTTTCCTATCGCACCCTTGCTGTCCTTCACCTCCACGTACACGGGATAATCGCCCGCCGCAGCCAGGGTGAAGCTTGTCTTGGGCGACTTGGTTTGTTTCACGCTTTTTCCATAATGCCAGATATAGGTCACCGAATCCCTGTCTGGATCCACCGACCCCTCGGCGGAAGCCTGCACCGTGAAAGGCAGTGAACCGGTCATCTTATTGACTGCAATGATCGCTTTGGGCGGTCGGTTGCCGGCGTTGAACTCAATACGGGCGAGGGCGGCGTCCGGGTTCTTGGTGAACCATCCCGTGCCATACTCGAGGATATAAATGCGGCCATCGGGTCCCAACTCCATATCAATGGGCGAATTGAGCTTGGTGCCCGCCATGAAATTTTCCATATGGTCAAAATCGCCATTGGGTTTCATGGTCACCGGTTTGATCCAGCCGCGGATCCAGTCGTAAAAGAAAAGCTTCCCGGCATAATAATCCGGCAGCCTGGTTTCCTTCGGATAAAATTCAGGGTAATACACCGGTCCTGCCATCGCATTACGACCCCCTGTACCTACGTCGGGGAAATCCGTGGAAGCGGCATAGGGATACCATATAAATGCCGGCGACACCGGCGGGAGCTCCCGCAAGCCCGTATTATTCCGGGAGTCATTTATGGGTTTCGCGGGATCAAAGGCCTCGCCGGGCTGACCCGTCGCGTAATCGAACCTCCGGTAGGGATAATTATTCCCCACAAAAAGCGGCCACCCAAAGAATCCGGCCTTGCGGGCCTGGTTTAATTCATCATATCCCCTCGGGCCGCGCCGCGCCATGCTGTCATTGGCCGCATCGTTCCCTACTTCGCCCCAGTACAGGAAGCCGGTCTTGCGGTCAACGGAAATGCGATAGGGGTTTCGGTTGCCCATCACGTAAATCTCAGGCCTTGCCTTGTCTGTACCGGGCGGGAAAAGATTGCCTTCCGGTATCGAATAGCTTCCGTCATCCTTCACTTTGATGCGCAGGATTTTCCCCCGCAGGTCGTTGGTGTTTCCGGAACTGCGCCGGGCATCCCATTGTTCGAACCCCGGGCGGTCGTCCAACGGGGCAAAGCCATTCAATTTATATTTTGAATTGGACTGATCAAATGGCGTGGAATTGTCGCCCGCAGAGACAAAAAGGCTTCCATCCGGCCCGAAGGCGATGGATCCCCCCGTATGGCAGCAGATATTCCGCTGGGAATAAAACTGCAGGATGACTTTCTCGGAAGCCAGGTCGAACTTCCCATTGCTGAACACGAAGCGGGAAAGCCGGTTCACGGATGTATCCGCGGGGGAATAAAAGACATATACATACTTGTTCACTTTGTAGTTGGGATCCGCCGCCAGGCCGAGCACGCCCTCCTCGGCATTGACGCCGGGGACCTTTGCCTTGGAGTAAACATTGAGTTTGGCAACCTGGGTAAGCTTTTTCTGGGCGGCATTATAAAACATGATCTCGCCCTTACGCTGCACCACCAGCACATCGAGGCCGGGCAGTACCGCCATCTCCGTTGGTTCGTCGAAACCAGTGGCGAGAATGTTCTTGCTGAAGCGATCCTCCTCCGGCACCCGCACGGACCGGGCTTTTGCATAATCCAGCGGGTCGTTGTTGCCAACGGCATACTGGATACCGCCCAGGATATGCTTCAGGTAGGCCGGGTCTGAAAAAGTTTCATCCGTATGTCCAAAGCCTGAATAGAAATCACGG
>JALOMP010000127.1 GCA_025455365.1 Chitinophagaceae bacterium
ATCATCGGTGATACCCACATTGGTAAAAATGGCATTCTTGGACAAGGCAGCCATGGCATTGGGATTGGTCTTGGTATTGGTGCCCGGGGCTACGCCAAAATATCCGTATTCCGGGTTAATGGCATACAGCCTTCCATCAGGACCTGGCTTGATCCAGGCGATATCGTCACCTACCGTGGTTACCTTCCACCCTTCCATTTCCTTCGGAGGGATCAGCATGGCGAAATTGGTTTTGCCGCAGGCACTCGGGAAGGCCGCAGCCACATACGATTTCTTGCCTGCAGGATCTTCCACACCCAGGATCAGCATATGTTCGGCCAGCCATCCTTCTTCCTCCGCCATTACCGATGCGATCCGCAGGGCAAGGCATTTTTTGCCCAGCAGCGCATTTCCGCCGTAGCCGGAACCGTAAGAAACAATGGCCCTGTCCTCGGGGTAATGAACGATATATTTTGTAGTAGGATTGCAGGGCCATTTGCTGTCTGCCTGTCCGGGCTCCAAGGGGGCGCCCACGGAATGCAGGCACTGGATAAACTCTCCCTCGGTTCCCAAAGCCTCGGCAACCGCCTTGCCCATGCGCGTCATGATTTTCATGTTCACCACCACATACTCGGAATCCGTTATTTCAATACCAATTTTCGACAATGGCGATCCCAGCGGCCCCATGCAGAAGGGAATGACATACATGGTGCGACCTTTCATGCAGCCCTTGAAAATTTCCCTCATGGTGGCTTTCATCTCCCGCGGATCCACCCAGTTATTGGTAGGTCCCGCATCTTCCTTGCGCCGGCTGCAGATATAGGTCCTGTCTTCCACCCTGGCCACATCGCTGGGATCGGAAAAGCAGGCATAACTGTTAGGCCATTTTTGCTGGTCAAGTTTTCGGAAGGTTCCCTTTTCCACCAGCAGGTTGCAGAACTTCTGGTACTCTTCATCCGAACCATCGCACCAGTACACTTCTTCCGGTGTACATAATTGCTGGAGATCGCTTACAAACTGATGAAGATGCTTGTGTTTGAGGTTGTGTTGGTAGCCGCTCATACATTTGTGTTTATCGTACTTGGTTATTTGCTTTTAGCAGGAGATTTTTCCCATCCAGGTGTGATCTTCTTGTACACCAGGAAACGGTAGTTACGGGGTTCGTCCTGAATCCGGTCCGAAAATAAGTTAGCCTGGTGTAAATCCATTCATTTGTAAGAAATAATCGTGTAAAATATACACAAAGATCTATTTAGGACGGTTACCATGCCATTCAGGATTTCGCTTTGCTGTTTTCCTGCGTGTCATCATTCCCCAGCAGGAATGACAGGGCGCTTCCCCCTTCTGTCTTCTCCGCGATGAGTTTGAGAATCGCCGCGAAAGGTACGAACAGGATCATGCCGGCGGCACCCCATATAATCCCGCCCAGGATGATGGCAATGATGGTAAACAGCGTATTCAGGTTGAGTTTCGCACTGACGGCCCAGGGGAAAATCACATTGGCTTCCAGGTACTGGACAAATGCGAAGATGAGAATCACTGCCAGTGGATACCAAACACTGTTGAAGGTGATCCACGCAATGGTAATGGGCAGCAGCGATGCCACCATGATGCCTACATAAGGTATAAAGGTGAGGATAGACGCGATAAAACCAAATAGGAAAGCATGCGGCACGCCCAGCAGGAACAGCCCTATACTATTGAGGACACCTACGATCAGGTAAACGATTGCCATACCCTTTATGAAATTGTAATAGGTGTGAATGGTCAGCTGAAGAATATCGAGGATTTTTTCACGGGCTACCCGCGGAAATAAAAATTCCAGGGAAATGACCAGCCGGTGCCTGTAGAGGAGGATCAGGAAGGTATAGATGGGAATCAGGGCGAGCAGCACCAGGGAAACCATCGAGGAAGTGATGGTTGTTTGCACCAGTCCTACCAGTTGGGACGAAGAATCGTTCATGAATGTCTGGAGGAAATGATCCCTCGCAACCGGGCTTACATCAAATTCCCTTTCCAGGTAGATCCCGAACTGATCATAACTCTGTTCAAGTTTTGCGCGCAGTTGCGGCCATTCCGTTCCAAAAGCCTTGAACTGGGACACCAGCAGGGTCAATACGGCAGCCAGCAACAGGGACATGGCGATCAGCAGCAGGATGATGGCCCATACCCGGTTCATGCCCCGTTTTTCAAGCCATCGGCACATCGGGTAAAGGACAAAACTGATCAGGACGGAAAAAGCGAGTGGAATGAAGAGCGACCGGCCCAGGTACAGCAGGGTACCGCCGCCCAGGAGGATTATCACCCAATAAGCCATACTGCGGGTAGGCATCCACGTATATCCCTCTTCGGATATTTTCATGCGATAAGATACGATACTTTATGCAGATTCACAGGACCAGGCGCGGCATGCTTCGTGCAAAAGCATTTTTTCTTAACTTCCGTTATGCACCGCAGGCAGTTCATTCGCCATACATCCGGCACTGTTGCGTCCCTGTCCATTCCGAATATCATTTTCGGGAAACCCCCGTCTGTCTATACAACGGCATTGATCGGCAGTGGCTGGTGGGGCATGAATATCCTCGAAGAAGCGGTAAAGGCCGGAAGGAGCCGCGTGGTTGCTATTTGCGATGTGGACCAGCGTTTCCTGAAGCCGGCAGCGGAAAAAATACGCCAGCTGACCGGGCAGTTGCCCCGTACCTATACGGACTACCGCGAACTGCTGCAAAAAGAAAGTCCACAGGTAACCATCGTCGCAACGCCTGATCACTGGCATGCGTTGATAGCCATCGCCGCCATCAACCGGGGTTCACATGTATACCTGGAGAAACCCATTGGACATACCATCGGCGAAGGAAAAGCCATTGTAAAGGCTGCCAGGGCACAGGACCGGGTGGTACAGGTGGGCACGCATCGCCGGGTATCGCCACATAATATGTCCGGCATGGCTTTTCTCAAGTCCGGCAAAGTGGGTAAGGTAGGCATGGTGCGTGCCTTCGTGCATTACGGGGGCGATGCGGGAAAGAAAACGGCCGACGAAGCTGTTCCGGCGGGTCTCGACTGGAACATGTGGTGCGGGCCGGCGCCACTGGTCAATTATAACCCGTCTATACATCCCCGTGGATTCCGGCATCACCTCGCTTTCGCCAACGGCCAATTGGGCGATTGGGGGATTCACTGGCTGGACCAGATTCTATGGTGGACGGACGAAAAAGGCCCCAGGAAGGTATTTTCTTCAGCCTCCAGGTATATCAAACAGGACTCCACGGACGCGCCGGACACGCAGGTGGTCAACTACGAATTCGAGTCCTTCATAGCCACCTGGGAACACCGGCTGTATGGAGGCAACGAGGCGGAAAAGAGCAATATCGGTTGCTATTTTTATGGCACCGAAGGCACTTTCCACATGGGCTGGCTGGATGGCTGGACCTTCTACCCTTCCGACAAAAACAAACAGATCGTCCACCATGAACCGGAATTACGCGGGGTGGACAAACACAACATACCGGAACTGTGGCAGAATTTCATCCAGAGCATTGATGAAAAAAGACTGCCGGTCTGCGATATCCTGAAAGGGCACCGTTCCACCACCATGAGCCTGCTGGGCATGTTATCTTGGAAACTCGGCAGGAGTGTCAACTGGGATGCGGAAACTGAAACGTTTCCAGGCGATCCGGCAGCGAATGCGTTGCTGACAAGGGACTACCGGGCACCGTGGATGTACCCATCATGAACAGATACTTTTCACTTCTCACTTCTCACTTTGTACTTCTTCATATGATTGCTTACAACCCCAAAGACTGGTTCACGTTCATTTTCAAGCTGCATAAATCGGATACGGTACGCCGATTGTTCCCGATGATGATCGCCATTGGCATATATTCCTGGCTACTGGCCTATATCGAACTCAATTATCTTCAGTTAAGTTACCGGGACCAGCTGAAGAACCTTACCATCCTGCACAGCCTGCTTGGTTTTGTCATATCCCTGCTGCTTGTTTTCCGCACCAACACCGCATATGAACGTTGGTGGGAAGGAAGGAAACTGTGGGGAAGCCTGGTGAATACGAGTCGGAACCTGGCCGTGAAGATGCACGGACTGCTGGATGCACAACGGCAGTCGGACCGTCTCTACTTCATGCGAGTCATTCCGCTCTACGCGGAAGTACTGAAAGCGCACCTGCAGTCTGAGAAAGTCCGCCTGTCCCTGGATGAAGTTGAACACCCTGAAATCCGGGACCTGGCTGATGGAAAACACATGCCAAACCAGCTGGCGCGTTCAATGTCCGCCCGGGTAAGCGACCTCTACCGCCAGGGCGTTATCAGCGGAGAGGTAATGCTTTCGCTGCAGACCGAACTCCAGTCATTCACCGATGTGTGCGGCGCCTGCGAACGCATCAAAAACACGCCCATCCCATTTTCCTATTCCTTGTTTATCAAAAAATTCATCTTCTTCTATGTGATGACCCTGCCCATGGGTTTTGTTTTCTCCCTGGGGTATTATGTAATCCCGGTAGTCATTTTCATATTTTATGTGCTCACCAGTATTGAAGTCATTGCCGAGGAAATCGAAGACCCGTTCGGCGGGGACAGCAACGACCTACCCCTTGGAAAGATTGCGGAAAATATCGGTGTGCACGTGCGGGAAATCCTCGGATAGTACCGGGGCTGCAGCCAGGACTAATATGGAAACCATCCTGATCCACCGGGCGATGGTTTTCGCATATCAATTCGTATATTCAGGGACACGATTTCTTTAATATAAACAGATTACCATGCCAGTAGTAAAAGTCATCGAAGTCATCGCCACTTCCGAGAAAAGCATCGACGACGCGGTAAAGAACGGCGTCAAGGAAGTATCAAAAACTGTCAGGAATATTGACTCCGTCTATGTCAAGGATATTAAAGCCCATGTAAAGAATGGAAAAGTCACCAGCTGGGGAGTGATTTGCAATATTTCCTTCCGGGTAGATGCCTGACTAAAAGCAGTATTGAGTCTCGAGCCATGAGTCTAAAGTCGTGACTCATGAATCATGACTCATGGGTCTTGAGTCATGAGGCGTAAGTAATGACTCACGACTCACGACTCTAGACTGCTCACGACTGCTTACACCGCTTCTTCTTTCTCAGCATGCTTGTGATATTCCTCCACCAGTTTCTTTTGCATGTCAAACGGAACCGGCGCGTAGGCATTGAACCGCATGTGAAAGCGGGCACGGCCCTGCGTCAGCGAGCGAAGCGCGGATGAATATCCATCCATTTCCGCGAGTGGCACTTTGGCGATGATCTTCTGGAAATGGCCTTCGGTGTCAATGCCTTCCACGATGGCCCTGCGCGTTTGCAGATCGCCCATGACGGCCCCGGTAAGCTCGTCGGGGCACAGCACTTCCACCTGCCAGATGGGTTCCAGGAGCTGGGGGTCGGCCTGTTGAAAAGCCTGTTTGAATGCCATCATGCCCGCAATCTTAAAGGATATGTCATTGCTGTCCACAGCGTGCATTTTACCATCGTACACACTTACGCGCACATCACGGACGTAGGAACCGGTGAGCGGGCCTTCGTGCATTTTTTCCATGACGCCTTTCAGGATGGAGGGCATGAAACGGGTATCGATAGCTCCTCCAACGATACAATTATAGTAAACCAGTTTGCCACCCCAGTCCAGCGGATACTCGTCCCTGCCCCGAACATTTAAACCGTGGGGATCCGTCATCCCTTCAAACCAGGGCTCTATGCGCATGTATACTTCACCGAACTGTCCGGCACCACCGGATTGTTTTTTGTGGCGATAACTGGACTCTGAAGGCTTCCTGATGGTTTCCCGGTAAGGAATCCGCGGCCTCGAAAATTTCACGTCCACTTTATGGAGATGTTCGATTTTCCATTTTGCCACCGCCAGGTGCATATCGCCCTGGCAATGAATCAGGGTCTGCCGCAGTTCCGAAGACACTTCCACGATGATGGTGGGGTCTTCTTCCCTGATCGCATGCAGGGCCTGCGAAAGTTTATCCTCCTCGCCCTTTTTAGCCGGTTCAATGGCCACCGTCATGTTGGGCGGGGGGAATTCAATGGGCGACAGTTCAATATCCCTACCCTTGATATGCAGGGTATTGTTTACATGCGTGTTCTTCAACTTCAGGGTGGCACCGATATCACCGGCCACGAGTTCGTTGACGGGTGTACGCTTGTTTCCTTCCACCACGAATAGCTGGTTTATTTTTTCAGACACGCCATTGTTTTCGTTGACGAGTTCCATACCGGCTTTGACCGTGCCGGAATAAACCTTGAAAAAAGACAATTCACCCACGTGCGGTTCCGAAACGGTTTTATAGATGAAAATGCAGACCGGTCCGTTTGCATCACTGGGCAACTTTTCGCCTTTACGGGTAACCTGCGGAGGCATTTCATTGGCACTGGGACAGACATTGTCTATAAAGCCCATCAGGCGGCCGCTGCCCATGTCTTTCTCAGCCGAAACACAGAATACCGGGAAGATATCATGGTTGATCAGCGACTTCTTGAGTCCTTCCCGCATTTCGTCCTCGTCCAGTTCACCTTTGTCGAGGTAATGGTCCATCAGCGTTTCATCGTTAACGGCCACCGCTTCCACCAGGTCTTTGTGCAACTGCTCGGCCCGCGACTTCTCCGCGTCGGGGATGGGAAGCTTTTCCGGCTTGCCTCCCCCGGCGGGAAACTTATAGTACTGCATTTTCAGCACATCCACGATGCCGTTGAAACCCGGGCCCGTTTCCAGCGGATATTGCACCGGTATGACCTTGCTTCCAAAATGGTCCCGGGCCTGTTTCAGTGTTTTTTCGAAGTCCGCCTTTTCATCGTCCAGCTTGTTGACGGCAAGGATCATGGGCGTACGGAATTTCTCCGTGTATTCCCAGATAAGGTCCGCGCCTACTTCCACGCCCATTACGGCATTGAGCAACAGTACACCGGTATCGGCTACACGAAGGGAGGATATTACTTCCCCGTTAAAATCATCATAGCCCGGGGTATCAATGATATTGATTTTATACCCTTTCCATTTTGTGTGCATGAGCTTTGAAAAGATGGAGTTCCCCCTTTCCCTTTCAAGTTCGTGGTAATCGCCCGTTGTGGAGCGTTCGGCCACAGAACCCCGGCGGGAGATAATCCCGGCCTCGAAAAGCATGCATTCGGCGAGTGTGGTCTTCCCGGAACCGGCATGGCCCAGGAGGACGATATTCTTCACATGCGAGGTATCAAATTCAGCCATAAAAGCAGTTTTTATTGACAGTGATCATGGTGGTTGGTGCAAGGCAATAAGATATACGTCCCGGTGTTCAACCGGAATATGCGTCTAACCTGTACGCCGCGGGCGTATCAGTTTTTTTGACGAACGAATTCCTGGAACTCCTGCTTAAGGTCAGACAGGGTATGTTCAAGGATCTGGTATTGATCAAGGAGACTTTCATGTGTGGACCAAAGCACTTCGTTCACCTGGCCGTCTGTGCTGTTTTTGTCCCACCCTGCCATCTTTTCGTGTTCTTTGATGGCGTGTTTCAGGTGATTGATGTTGGCAAGCTGGATATCAAACTGGTTGGATAGGTGTTCAACCTGGGGGAGCACCGCTTTTTGAAGGGGCTGGTCTACCATTTCCTGCAACTGCTGCTGGAACCCGGAAAACTCGGAGCGGTAGTTGCGGAGACTTTCTTTCCAGGAGTGGCACTCCCTGTTGAGCTGTGAGAGATCTGTCTGAACCATGGGAGATGAATTTAAGTGAGTAAATGAAGAAGATTTCTTCGGAAATCAAATCGCTCTTTTTAAATGTAATACAATTTTCGAATAAATCTATTGGCAATTATCCACCCGCCGTCTTTCATAGGCGTAAGGGGTTTATGCACCCAATTTTTTGTACATTGGTTTCAACCTAAGAAACGGCTTGAATCATGCAATGCTCCCGGGAAGATTACCAAGGGTGGAGGTCTGCGTATGTGGTCTCCCTGTTAAGCCTCCTGGCTTCTTTCGGGTGGGCCGTATCCTGCCGGCAAACCGCGGCGGAAGGCATCCCGGACAAGGTCAGCTACAATTTCCATATCCGTCCCATCCTATCAGACCGATGCTTCAAATGTCACGGGCCGGACGCTCAGACCAGGGAGGCCAACCTGCGCCTGGACACGGAAGAAGGCGCTTTTGCCGCCCTGAAGGACGACCCGGCCCGCCATGTGATCGTGAAAGGGGATCCCCTGCAGTCCGAACTGTACCTGCGGATCAGCAGCGATGATACCTCCGTCCTGATGCCCCCACCCTCCTCAAATCTCCGGTTGTCTGCCCGTGAAATTGAAACGATTCGAGCCTGGATCAAACAGGGGGCCGCATATGAAAAACACTGGGCCTTCATCCCGCCCCGGAAAAGTCCTCTGCCCTCCGTAAAAAACAAGGAATGGCCCCGTAATGACATTGATTACTTCATCCTGGCAGGCATGGAAAGCCAGGCCCTCGAGCCGAACCCGGAAGCGGATCCCGCCGCGCTGTTAAGGCGATTGCACACCGACCTGACCGGACTCCCGCCAACCATGGAGGAGCAGGCTTCCTTCATTAATGGACATACGGAAAAAGACATCGAGGCGCTTGTCGAAAAGCTGCTGGCTAACCCACACTACGGCGAAAGAATGGCGATCCCCTGGCTGGACATCGCCCGCTATGCGGATAGCCACGGGTACCAGGACGACGGATACCGGACCATGTGGCCCTGGCGTGACTGGGTAATACATGCTTTCAACAAAAACCTGCCCTACGACAAATTTATCACCTGGCAGCTGGCCGGCGACCTGCTCCCAAATCCCACCAGGGAGCAGATCCTGGCTACCGGGTTCAACCGCAACCACAAGATCACCCAGGAAGGCGGTGTCATTGACGAAGAATACCGGACGGAATATGTGACCGACCGTACAAACACATTCGGGAAAGCCTTCCTCGCCCTCACGTTCGAATGTGCAAAATGCCATGACCATAAATACGATCCGATCTCGCAAAAGGAGTACTTCAGCAGCTTCGCCTTCTTTAACCAGGTAAATGAAAAAGGATTGGTGGGCGATATTACGCTGGCATCGCCGGGAGATCCTCCCGTGATGAAGATTACCACGGCTGAAGTCCGGGAGACGCTTCAGTTCATGAATAAGAAGGATTCGGCTCCTGTGATCGCGATGGTGATGCGGGACAGTTCGGTAAGGCGCATTACCCGTGTTCTTAAACGTGGCGTGTACGACCAGCCTGCCGATACGGTAGACATGATGCCACCCCGGGCTATCCTGCCTTTTGATTCCACCCGCTACCCTAAAAACCGGCTGGGCCTGGCCCGATGGCTCACCGATACCGCCAACCCGCTGGCCGCAAGGGTATTCGTCAATCGCATATGGCAGGAGTTCTTTGGCAAGGGGCTGGTGAAAACCTCCGGCGACTTTGGCATGCAGGGAGACCTGCCCACGCATCCGGAATTGCTCGACTGGCTGGCGGTTGATTTCATGCAGCATGGATGGGATATTAAAAGGTTGGTGCGCCAGATTACCCATTCGGCAACCTACCGGCAGTCCTCCTTCCGATCGCCCAAAAAACAACAGGCGGATCCGGGGAATCTATGGTACAGCTACAGCTCACGTTTACGGTTAAGCGCAGAACTGTTGCGGGACCATGTGCTGGCCACCAGCGGGCTCCTGGTGCCTGAAATCGGCGGACCCAGCGTTAAGCCTTACCAGCCCAGGGGCGTTTGGGAATCCACCACCTCCGGCAGGGGTGAGCTGGCCCGCTATGTGCAGGACCATGGGGAAAAACTGTACCGGCGCGGTATGTACACCTTCATCAAGCGAACGGCGCCTCCCCCAGCCATGCTGGTCTTTGACGCAGCGGGAAGGGACCAGTGCGAGGTGAACAGGCTCCGAACCAATACGCCCCTCCAGGCGCTCGTGATGCTGAATGATCCGCTGGTCCTCGAAGCGGCCCGGGTGCTGGCCCAGAACCTGCTGCGATCCGGCTTACCCACGGCCGGCCAGGTGGACAAGGCTTTCCGGTTGATCGTTTGCCGTGCCCCCCGCCAGGAAGAAAGCCAACGCCTGATGCAGTACCATGCAAAGGAATTCGCGCGTTTCCGCCAGGACCC
>JALOMP010000128.1 GCA_025455365.1 Chitinophagaceae bacterium
CCGGGTATCCGAATCGCAGGATTGCATAGCGAGATCCTGCGGCAACGGGGCGATCGAACGTTTAATTTCCAGTTCATCATCGACGCGTTTGCTTCAAACCCCGGTACCGAAGACACCATGGCTTCCCGCCCATGGGACATACAACTGGGCGATGTCAGCCTCGCACGGATTAATTTCCTTTGGGACGATCGGCTGACCGGCGATTATTACAAAGCCAAGCTGAATGACCTTATCCTGCCGCTGAAAAAAACAGATCTCCAGGCCATGGCCTTCCATGCGGGGGAGACACGTATCGACGGGCTTCTTGCGGATATACGGCTCGGCGATTCCAACACTGCACCCAACCCTGACGCGGAGGAAACGGAAACATCGCCCTTTACGCTGCTGGCGGACAAACTAACGCTAACCGATACCCGATTCAGTCTTGCCAGTTCCCCGGACGGGCTGGACGTACGGAGCATCGCAAAAAAGATTTCCCTTGACCGCATCTCTTATGACCTGGCAGCTTCCCGGGCGAAGGGCGGTGTGTTCATCCTGGACGAACACGAAACCTCTGTCGTGTATAGGTCCGTCCAGGAAACAAAAGCAGCAGTTCCGAAGACGACGGAAACCACCGGCAAATCCGGTTTTTCACTGGCGCTCGACAGTATTTCCATCGAACGCAACGGCATCACCATCCATGATGCGGCTTACCCTGAACAACGCAAGAAAGCATTTGACCCCCATCACCTCAGTTTGCAGGATCTTTTATTGAAGGCTTCGGCGATACGGTTCGACAGCAGCGGGTACGCCGCCAATGTCCGGCAGCTTTCTTTCCATGACCAGAACGGGTTTACCCTGAGCCAGCTGCAGGCAAATGCCTTCTTCTCCGATACGTCGCTCATGCTGGGAGGGCTTTTGCTGGAAACACCCAAAAACAGGATTGCGGGTTCCGCGCGCGTGACCTATGCGTCCCTCGATAAGATTGTATCATCCCCTGCGCAAACAACGCTGAACCTGTCGATCGACCCCTCCGTGATCCGGCTGGATGAACTGGCCTACTTCGCACCGACGCTGACTTCCAATAAAACGCTCAGGTCGCTCTCCCAAAAAGATATCCGCTTTACCCTGAATGCAGGCGGTACCCTCGACCAGCTGGTACTCTCGGAATACCGCATACAGACTGGCGGTAACCTCATCCGGGGAAGCGCAAGCGTCATACACCCAACCGATCCCGCCCGGCTGACCGGCCAGGTAAGCCTGTCCGAACTTACCACATCCAGGAAAGAACTACAGTCGCTCCTGCCCAAGGGTGCGATTCCGGACTCGGCATGGCGCTACGTCCCGGAACGACTAACGGTAAAGGGTACCCTGAACGGGTCGGCGGAAAGCATCCGGACAGACCTTGTCCTGCAGAGCAGTTACGGCAACCTCACCCTGAAAGGATTCGTGGACCAGCCGACGGACAAAACAAAGTCCCGGTATGATCTTACCGTGAACACAGGAGGCCTGGCCCTGGACCGGATCCTGGGTGATACCGCGCTGGGAAATGTGGCGGGCGTATTCACCGTAAAAGGCCGCGGGTATGATCCGGAAACGATGCAGGCCAGCGTAGATGCGTCCATCCAGGAGGCAACCTTTAAAGGAAATGCGTACAACGGCATCGACCTGCACGGCAGCATGGATCGTGGAGACATTAAAGCCACGGTATCATCCCTCGAGCCCAACCTCGACCTTGACGCAGACCTTGCCATGCATTACGGTAAAAAAATCAGTAACCTCAAACTGGTTACGGACATCCGTCAGCTGGATCTGCAGGCATTGGGATTCATGGACTCCGCTTTTTCGGTTCACGGCCACGCCAACATTGATTTCCCGGTGCTTGACTCGGCAAGACTGGAGGGTCAGGCCATGCTGGCTGATATCAGCGTCCATTTTGGTGAAAAAGCATTCTCCCTGGATACGGTCAGCGTGGCTGCATTCATGAAACTGGATTCGCAGTTTATTTCCCTGCGTTCCCCGCTGGCCGATGTGGAGATGAAAGGCCGGTTCAGTCTTGCCGCCATTCCCGGTGCCGCCAGCACCATCATAGACAACTGGCTATCGACAACCGGTGAACTGGAGGCATTCCCGGATACTGTGTACGCGGAAATAGAAGGAACCGTGCATATCCCGGACAGCCTGGCGCCCCTCGTTCCCGGACTGAAAAAAGTAGCGCCTTTTGGATTCCAGGGAGGCCTGGATACAAGACAGAACCTTTTGGTATTTATTGCCAGGATCCCGGAATTGCAATACCGGGATTACCAGGCAGACTCGATTTTGCTCGCCTTGATACAGGTAGACAGCCTGGAAAAGTATAAGAAAACACAGTTCCTGGTGCGCCTGCAGCGCATGCAAAGCCCTTCGTTCGGACTGTACCAGTCGCAGTTGAGCGGCCAGATCAGCAAAGGTGTGGTGAATGCGGCACTGCGGCTCTATGATCAAAAAAAGGAGGTCCGGTATCTTCTGCCCGTCACCTTCGTCAATGATCCGGACATACCGTATATCAGCCTGCAGGATACCATCCTGCTCAACAAAACCCGATGGCAGGTAAACCCGGACAACCGGGTATTCGTTCATCCTGAAAAACTCCGGGGCAGTAATCTTGTCCTCTCACAGGGTGAGGAATCCATCGCCCTGAAAGCAGATCCAAATGCTGCCAGCGGGCTGCCACTGATCGTGGAATTGAATGCATTCAGACTGGAAAGCCTCACCGGCATGCTCATCGGGGAAAGCAAATTGCTCACCGGCACTGCCAACGGTAAAGCCAGGTTGAACAGCATGAAGCCCATAACATTCCAGGCAGACCTTGGGATCGACAGCCTTGCCATCTTTGGTTCACGCTACGGAAATCTACGCTCTACCACCATCGCGGAAGCCAACGGGAATTACATTCTCGACGTCAGCCTCCAGGGCGAAGGCAATGATTTCACAACCAGGGGAACCCTCAATCCCTCCAGCGGTGACATGAACCTGAAAGTACTGATGGCTCCCCTGAACCTGGAACCGCTCGCACCGTTCCTGGCCACCTATGCGGATTCCATCCGTGGCGGTTTGCGTGGCGACCTGCAGGTAGGGGGCAGTTTTAAAAAGCCGATGATTGAGGGAAAACTGTCGCTCGACAGCAGTTACCTGATCGTTCGCCAGACAGGCACGCCTTTGTATGTGCCATCGGCAGGCCTGCGGTTCAACGGCCAGCAGATCAACTTCGAAGGCATGACCCTTCTAGACAGCGCCGGCCGTCCCGCTGCCATCACAGGTACAGGCAGGGCGGAGAATCTTACCGAAATCACCTACGACCTTAAAGTACAGTCTGAAAAATTCCTGGTATCCGGCCGCAAACGCTACGAGGAACAACTGGTTTCCGGACCCTTGTATGCGGGCATGTTGCTGACCATCCAGGGGGATCTTGATCACGCCAGCATCAATGGCAATGTTACTATCAGCGATAGCTCGCAGATGACCTATATCTACCGGCCTGATGAGGATGCCGCCAACGGGGAAGGATTGATTGAGTTCTTCGATCCGCTTCAAAAAGACTCCGTCGATACCCTCCTCGTCAAGACCGGGCCCACGCGCAAACAGGGCTTTCAGCTGGCCGTTAACAGCTATATCCGCCTTACGCCCACCTCGTCCGTTCACATCGTCCTCGATGAACTGACCGGCGACCAGCTTACCGTGAAGGGGAATGCCAACCTGAATTTCACCATGGATCCCAGCGGCGGCATGGAAATGACGGGGAACTATGAGGTGGAAAGCGGGACCTACAATCTCACCATTGCGGGTCTCTTGAAGAAAGAATTTGAAATCCAGAAAGGAAGTACCATTACCTGGTCCGGCGATATCCTCAAGGCCAACACCGATCTAACCGCCCTCTATAAAATCCGCACGGACGCGGAGGAACTGATGCGCGATATCGAATCCGTTCCCGGATCCGGCAAACAAAAACTGGACTTCGAAGTATATATGATGATCAAGGGTGAGCTTCTCAAACCGGCCATCAGTTTCCGCTTAGACATGCCCCCAAAAGAACAGTCCGCTTTTGACGGTACCGTATACACGAGAATCAAGCAGGTGAATTCCATCCCGTCTGAGCTGAACAAGCAGGTGATGGGTTTGCTGGCGCTGAACAGCTTTATCGCAGACAATCCCTTCAACAGCCTCACCAGCGGAGGTGGCAGTTTTGAAACCCAGGCATTCAGTACGGCTGGGCGCCTCCTGACCCAGGAACTGAATGATTTCCTGGGATCCGTGATCAAGGATGTGGATATCGATATCGGCCTGGATGTCCGGGACGACTATACCAGCGGCGAAGCACAAAGGCGATCGGACCTTAAGGTGGGGTTCACCAAATCGCTCGCCAACAATCGCCTGAGCATCTACGTGGGGAATACCTTCGCCCTGGAACATCACAACCAGAATACCAACGCCATGGCTGGCCTGGCGGGAGACGTGTCCATTGAATACCTGCTGTCGACGGATGGCAAATACAGGCTTAAAGGGTACCGGTTAACGGAAGAAAACCTCACATTCAACGGGATAGTCGTGGAAACCGGTGTCACCTTCGTGGTGGTACTGGAATTCAATAAATTTAAAAATGCTTTCAGGACAAAGAAAAAGAAAAATACTGTCTCGCCTTGAAAGCCTGCCGCTTACATATCGTAACCTCGTTTTTGGTAGTGGCATGGCTGGCACTTTCCGGCGCCGGCTGCAATACCTACCGGTATGTACCTGCGGACGACCATTTATACAAGGGTGCAAAATGGAAAATCGACAGCTTTCCCGTAGACAAAGACGTAAAGGCTGATTTGGCGAAGGTTACACGGCCCAAGGCAAACAGCCGAATTCTTGGCATTCCATTCAAGCTGCACCTGTATAACCTCCTGCCGCAGCCGAAAAAGCAAAAAGGCCTGCTGTATAAAATGAAGACACAATGGGCCGAAGCGCCTGTGTTGCTGAGCCGGGTAAGACCGGCACTGACAGAGCATACGATGACGGACCATTTGTTCGATCACGGCTATTTCCGTCCGCATGTTGCCCACGGCATTGAATACAAAGGCCGTGATGCACTGGTCCGGTACAAAATCGTTGCCGGTCCACGGTACCGGATCAGGGACATTTACTACCCCTCTGACAGCAGCAGTCTTTCAAAACGGATCAAACAGACAGAAGACGCATCACTCATTAAAAAGGGCGACGTGCTTAACCTTGAAACCCTTGAAAAGGAAAGGCAACGCATTGTTGAAACGTTGAAGCTCCGGGGCTACTACTTTTTTGTGCCGGACCATATTCTGTACCGTGCAGACACGCTTCACAATGGCCTGGCGGATATCTATTTTACGGTCAAGGAAGAAGCGCCGCCCCGAGCCCTGGAAACCTGGAAAATCGGAAAGATTTCCGTGTACGGTAATTATTCCCTTGAGAGAGACTCCATTATTACCAAACAAAAAGGCAGGAAGGAAAAAAGGTTTACGCTTATTGACAACAAGGAACGGTACAAGGCCAGTGTTTATGAAAGCGCCATCCTGATGAAAGAGGGGCAGCAATACAACAAGGACGTGCATTCCCTGTCCATTGAGCGGCTGATGAACCTCAATACCTTTCGGTTTGTCAAATTTGCATTCCTGCCGGACACTTCCCTGGGGCAGCGTTTACTGAACACCAGGGTATACATCACGCCCACCAAAAAAAGAACGATCCGGCTGGAGGCAACAGCCGATACCTAAACAGGCAACTTCGTGGGATCACAACTGAACCTGAAATGGCGCAATGCAAACCTTTTCAAGGGCGCCGAAATTCTGGATCTTCGGATTGGCGGAGGTTTCGATATACAGGTTGGCGGTAACAGCTCCCAGGCCGCAAATGCGTATAACTTCAAGGCCGATGCGGCACTGGCCATTCCCAGGATACTGCCGCACTTCAGGGTGGTTACCGGCCGGAACTCTTTCATCCCGCGTACCGTAATCAACCTGGGTACCGAGTATCTGCAGAGACCGGAACTCTACACACAAAGGACATTCCGAACCAGCCTTGAATACATTTGGAAGTTTAAGAAAACAACGGAGCATACCGTCAGTCCGATCCGTTTCCAAAGCATCGACCCAAGCAATACCACGCCAAAATTCGACAGCCTCCTGCAGGAAGACATCGCGCTTCGTGCCGCTTTTGAGAAACAGATCATTTTCGGGTCCCAATACCAGTTCTATTACAACAACACCATGTTTGACAAAAAGCGGTTTACGCATGCGTTCCGCTTCAACGTGGGTACGTCCGGTAACCTGTTCAGCCTTTTTTCCAACCCGGCTGTAGACACACCCGGTGCCAAAAAAATGTTTGACATTCCCGTTTCCCAGTTTGTAAAGTTCGATGGGGATCTGCGTGGCTACCTCCGGCTTTCACCCAAATGGACCTGGGCCAACCGGGCAATCGCGGGTGTGGCATACGCTTACGGAAACAGCCGGGTGGCACCTTATGCGGAACAGTTTTTCACCGGCGGCAGTATGAGCATACGGGCATTCCGGATCAGAACGCTTGGGCCGGGCAGTTATCGAACCGATGAATCAGCGTTCAACGCCAGTGAATCGGGCGATATCAAATTTGAATTGAACTCAGAATTCAGGTACACCATGGGGAAATACTTCCGGTTTGCCGGATTTGTGGATGCCGGGAATATCTGGTTCCGGAAGGAACCACCGGATAAACCCGGCAGCGGCCTGGATAAAGGCGACTTTCTCAACGAGATGGCCGTAGGTGCCGGACTTGGACTGCGGATGGATTTCTCCATCCTCATCCTCCGATTTGACTTCTCCATACCGCTCCGGAAGCCCTGGTACCCTGAAGGCCAGCGATGGGTATTGAACGAAATTGATTTCGGCAATAAAGACTGGCGAAAAGAAAACCTCATCCTGAGTTTCGCGATCGGCTATCCCTTCTGATGCACTATTTTCCGGAAGTCAGCATGGTGTACAGGCGTTCGTCGCGGTTGTAAATATCCTTGCGGAAATTCAGTTCCCCTTCCGCGTCTACGAACGCGGTGAAATAACCGATATACACCGGCAAGCCAGTCTTCACGGGTACGAATTTCTCCACACCTGCATTCATGGCTGCGTCAATTTTAGCCGGCGTCCATTCCGGCTGGTTCCGGAGGATGCGGATCGCCAGGTCGCGGGGTTTCCCCACGCGTACACAACCGTGGCTGAACGCGCGGTTGTCTTCATTGAAAAGGTTCTTGGAAGGCGTATCGTGCAGGTAAATATTGTTGGAGTTGGGGAAAATGAATTTCACCAGGCCCAGCGAGTTGCGCGGACCAGGCCTTTGCCGCACGTTGCCCCCGTTCCATTCCATATTGTGGGATGCCAGGTAGTTCGGGTTGCGTCGCATGCCTGGTTTGATCTCCTTGTTGATGATGCTTGTGGGTACATACCAATAGGGACTGAACACCACATTTTTTAAGTTGCCGCTGAAGATCACCGTCTTGTTCATGGTCTTCCCCACCACTACGTTGCAATCCCATACCTTGTTTCCATCTTCAAAATAGTGTAACATATATTCCGGGATATTCACCAGGATCATATCGCCCTGGTCGGGCACTTTCGGTACCCAACGAAGCCGTTCCAGGTTCACCAGGATCTGCTCAATCCGTTTGCGGATCGGCACATTAAGGGCGGCCGCCACTTCCTTCGTGATTAACCCGTCTTCTTTTAACCCGATGGTTTTCTTATACCGGTTCACGGCGGAACTCAGGGCCGGTTCATAGGTCTTGCCTCCCTCGGGGGCAGGCAGGAATCCGAAAATTTGCAGGCGCTG
>JALOMP010000129.1 GCA_025455365.1 Chitinophagaceae bacterium
CAGGCACGGGAGGCAGGTATCATGATCATGTCCGGCGTGGGGTTTGACGTGGTACCCACCGATTGCCTGGCGCTTTTCCTGAAACAGCAGATGCCGTCCGCCATTCGCCTGCAACTGGCCTTCACGGGAACGGGTAGCCGAACCAGTAGGGGGACGGCCACCACCATGGCCGAAGGGGCCGGTATGCCGGGCGCCAGGCGCCTCCATGGCAAAATCGTACCGGTACCTCTTGGGCAGAACGGCATGTGGATCGACTTCGGGTTGAAAAAGCGATTCGTCATGTCCATTCCCTGGGGCGATGTGTCCACTGCCTTTACCACCACCGGTATCCCCGATATTGAAACCTATACGGCCGTATCGCCAAAAACTTTTAAGCGGCTGAAATACCAGCGCCTGTTCAACTGGTTGTTGAAAACTTCGTTTGTCCGAAACCGTATGATCAGTCGAATTCGGTCCGGACCTGCCGGTCCTTCGGATGCGGAGCGGGAAAATAACAAGAGCCTGGTGTGGGGAGCCGTTACCGATGGCGCCGGAAACAAATGCCAGGCGAGGCTTACGGGCCCTGAAGGCTATACGTTAACCGCGCATGCATCACTCCTCATTGCCCGAAAAATCCGCGATGGTCAGTGGAAGCCGGGCTACCAGACGCCCGCGGGCTGCTTTGGGCCGGACCTGGTTCTCGAAATACCCGGTGTGACCCGGGAACTGCTGCCATCCTGATCCGTACGATTTACCCCTGGACGAAATCCTTATTACGATAAGAAGGGTTGGGATAGCGGTAAAAACCTTCACCTGTTTTTATGCCCAGCTTACCCTGGTCGATATAGGTTTTGAGCAGCGCCGCAAATAGCTTGCTTTTGGCATCGGGCAGGTTGCGCGTAACATGCCAGGCAGTATCCAGGCCAATCACATCCAGGATGCCGAAAGGCCCCTGTGGCATTTTGAAATTTCCCATCCAGCTCCGGTCAACATCTTCCACGCTGGACACTTCGCCGGTAACCAGTGCACCGGCCGCACCAATGAGGGAAACGAGCATGGCGTTGAAAATATACCCTGGCGATTCCTTTCTGACCAGCACGGGTGTCTGTAGCAGTTTTTTACCGAGTTCTGTCAGCAGTTCAACAAGGCGTGGATCCGTTTGGGCATGGGGCATGATATCCACCACGTTGGCCGTAAATACGTCGTGGAAATGGAATGCGCAGAATTGCGCCGGCCGGCCTGTTTCAGCGGCAAACCAGGAAGGCAACAGGTAGGAGGTGTTGGTGGTAAACAAAGTATGCGGCGGGCAGAGTGTACCGAACTGCGACCAGACCGCTTTTTTCACGGCCAGGTCTTCCGTCACGGACTCGTTCACAAAATCAGCCATGGAGGCGGCTTCCTCCGCGTTTGTGGTAAAGCGGATGCGGGCTTTTGCATCCAACGCATCGGTGGATGTAATGGAACCTGCCTGTTGCAACTGTCCCAGGATCTGGTCCTGGAATGTTGCCGCTTTTGCGAATACGGCTTCATCAATATCATAAATAACGGTATCAAATCCACTCAGGGCTGCACGGAGCCCTACACGCAGGCCCAGCGTACCGCTACCGAGGATGAGGAAATTCCGGATGTCTTTGACTTGTTGGATCATCGTCTTTTGAATTTGAATGTTGATACCTGAATGCTATTGCAGGTTGCTGATGCTGCCTTTTCGTATCGCCCCGGCTGCATTGGCGGCACAGGCTTTCACTACATGATGCAGTTGCCCGAAGCGCGGATCGCTGGCCAGCCCTTTCCGGAACCGGGCATAGATCTGCTGCACGATGACGGCGATTTTATATGAGCCAAATACAAAATAAAACAGCATGTCAGGTTCGGCGATTCCCCTGGCCTGCGCATACCGGCTGACCACTTCCGCCCGGTTGAGGTTACCGGGCAGCCAGGTGAGGTTAAAGGGCTTCAGTACCGGTCCGTCCGTTTCCTCTGCCCAGTAAGCGAGGGTCGTACCCAGGTCCATCATCGGATCGCCTACCGTAGCCATCTCCCAATCCAGCACGCCCATGATTCGTTCTGGTTGGGCCGGGTCCAGCACCAGGTTGTCATATTTGTAATCATTGTGTATGAATGCGGGCGGATTGTCCGGTGGCATATGTTTCATCATCCATGCAGCCGCAAGGTCCATATCCGGTACATCGTCGGTTTTCGATTTTTGATATCGCCCGATCCAGCCTTCTACCTGTCGACGTACGTATCCTTCCGGTTTCCCAAGTTCACTGAGCCCGCTGCGGACAATATCGATGCTATGGAGGCTGGCGAGGTTGTCCACCGCGGCTTCTGAGATGGCACGCATGCGTTCGGCACCCAGCTCCAGTCCTTCCGGAACCTTGTTCCGCAGGATGATGCCTTCCATTTTCTCCATCAGGTAAAAGGGGCGGCCGATGACAGCCGCATCCTCACAGTACAGTATAACCGACGGCACCTTGGGGTAAACGGGTTTCAGCAGCCGGAGTACGGTCGATTCCCTGCCCATATCGTGGGCCGATTTAATGTCCGCACCCCGCGGGGGCATCCGCAGGATGAATTCCTTGCTGCCGCATTGCAGGAGAAAGGTAAGGTTCGAAAAGCCGCCCGGGTATTGCAGGAGGCTACAGGTAGCTGTCAGGCCTGGAAGCTGCTGACGCAGGTATGCCAGCAATCGTTCCATATCCGGTACTTCGCTGGCACGGGCTTCTGCTGGCCTGTCGATAGGTTCATGCTTTTCCATCCCGGTAGGCGTCTTGACTGTTTGCATAAGATTTTAGAATGGAACGCGCCAGGCTTGACTTATGAACCTCGTCCGGTCCGTCGTATATGCGGGCGCCGCGTTCGTGGCGGTACCAGAAGGAGAGTGGTGTATCCTCCGTCAGTCCCAATGCACCATGCACCTGTATGGAACGGTCAAGGACCTGGTCAAGGACGCCGGCTACATGGAACTTGATCATGGCAATTTGTTCCTTCGCTGCGAAGCTGCCTTCCCTGTCCAGTTTATCCGCCGTATGGAGTACCAGGTATCGCGCGGCGTCAATGGATGCACGTGATTCTGCGATCCAATGCTGGATGGTTTGTTTTTCGCCCAGTTTCGTACCATCGCCCATATCCCGTTCGAGACTTCTCTCCACCATCATCCGGAAAGCCCTTTCCGCGATGCCGATCCAACGCATGCAGTGATGGATGCGCCCGGGGCCCAGTCTTTCCTGTGCCAGGCGGAAACCTTCTCCCGCCGGTCCAAGTAACATGGATGCGGGCACGCGACAATCGGCGTAGCGTATTTCGCCATGACTCAGCCAGCCTTCGCCGCTTTCGCCCATGATGGGAATATTGCGAACCAGGTGAAACCCGGGCGTTCTTGTGGGAACGATGATCATGCTGGCTCGCTTATGGGGTGGCGCATCTGGATCGGTAACAGCCATGACCACTGCAAAAGCGGCCCCGTCCGCGGCCGTCGTGAACCATTTATGCCCGTTGATGATATACGTATCGTCTTCCTTCACGGCTGTTGTACCCATGGCCACGGGATTGGAGCCGGCATAGCCTGGTTCTGTCATGGAGAAGCAGCTCCGGATACTGCCCTGCATCAGGGGATGCAGGTATTCGTCCTTTTGCCTGTCCGAAGCATGTTTGTGCAGCAGCTCTATATTCCCTATATCGGGCGCCTGGCAATTGAATACATAATGACCGAAGGGCGTCATTGCCATTAGTTCGCTTACTTGTGCGAACTCCACCATTGTCAGCCCCATGCCACCTTCCTTTTCAGGGAGGTAGGGCGCCCAAAGTCCCTGGCTCTTTGCTTTCTTGCGCAGGTCGTCCAGTGTTGGCCAAAGGGTTTTCAAGGGCCCTTTCAGCCATTCTTTTTCCCTGGCCATGAGTTCATCACGAATGAAATCACGGTACTTTGGCAGTACGGACAGAAGTGCAGGCGTCTGGAAAAAATTCATGGGTGGTATTTAAATCGTGTAGCCGCCGTCAGCTGTAAACACGCCACCGGTGCAGAAGCTGGAAGCGGGGGAGGCGAGAAAAAGGGCAAGGCCAGCGATATCATCGGGCACGGCTACCTGGGGGAGTGCCTGCGCCCGAAGGATCATCTGCAGGATTTTTTCATTGGAAGTGAGCGCTTCACTGAATTTGGTCCGCACCAGACCCGGGCAGATCACGTTTACCCTGATCTGATCCGTGCCCCATTCCTTCGCCATGACTTTTGAAAGCGCGATAAGGGTCGATTTGCTCACGCTGTACAGGCCGAGTCCGTAACCCGGCCGGATGCCTTCGATGCTGCTGATCTGTATGATTGATCCACCGCCGCGTTCTTTCATGATCGGATGCGCCAGTTTGCAGAGTTCCATCGGACCTTTCACATTCACTTCCATGATTTTATCGAAGGTCTTCAGGTCCGTTTGCAGCAGGGGTCCGAAAACGGGATTGATCGCCGCATTGTTGACCACAATATCTACCCCGCCATACAGTGCGACCGTTTTTTCCAACAGGCCTTTTACCTGGTCCATATCACCCATATGGGCACTGACCCCGGTAGCCTCAAAACCTTGCGCCCTAAGCTTGCCTGCCGCTTCATCTACGGATTCCTGCCTGCGGCTCGCCAGCACCACTTTCGCTCCCTGTTGCGCCAACGCGCCGGCGATAGACTCCCCGATGCCCTTGCTGGCGCCGGTTACAACAGCCACCTTGCCGTCGAGCCTGAATGATGCGGCTATATCCATATGCGATTATTTAAGTATAACGGTACCTATTAAACGCGTTAATTCAATCTCCAGCGCTTTAAGGTGCTGGTGCGTCTGTAGCAAGGTGTGGAGATCATCACTGCCTTTTTCAATGTCCTGTTGGTTTTCGAGGATCATCCGTTTGATCTTGCGCAACTTCAGGTAGGTGTAGCAGGAATACACTTCCTGGCGGTATAATTCCTCCCTTCCCGGAAGCGGGCCGTCATAAAAGTCCTTCCAGCGCGGACTGATTTCGTAGGTAGTGTCAAAGAGGGAAACTGCCAGGCGACTTATGTCCGGATCTTCATGATACAGGAAATCCCTGGGTTGCGGAGTGGCACCATCGTGGTAGGCCTGGCGGTAGGCATCGATCAGCGTGAGTAACTGCTTGTTGTCGATCAGTTCATGGAGACCATTCTCTTCGATCTCTTCGAAAATATGATCGGCCACGGTTTTCTCATCGTCCCATGGGCGCGTACCAAACTCAACCAGGGCCCGGACCGCCGCGCGTTCCTGTTGTTCATCCCGGAAGATCAGGTCGATGGTTTCATCGGGCGTCCTGCTTTCTGTTTCTGCTACCGGCCCGGCCGCGATGGCATCTTCCCGTTGCTGCTTTTTTTCTTCCTTGTTGATGCGCTCGCGGATGTATTTATTTACGAGCGTGGTTAGACCCTGTTCGTCCACCTTCATGATCTCCGAACAGCGATGGATATAGTCCTGCTGGCGGGTGAAATCTTCCGCCTTGTTAAGTCTTGAAATGGAATCGGCGATCTGGTTCACCAGCGCGGCTTTCTTCTGGGAATCATTTCCCGCCTCCCGCATCGATACTTCCACCTGGAACAGGATAACGTCTTTCTTGTTTTCCTGGATAAAGTGTTGGAACGCTGCAGCACCCACCTTATGTACATAACTGTCCGGGTCTTCATTGTCCGGAATCAGCACCAGCTGGACCTGCAACCCTTCCTCCAGGGCGAGGTCAAGTCCCCGCATGGCAGCCTTGATGCCCGCCGGATCGCCGTCGTATATGATGGTGAGGTTGGGGGTGTATTTTTTGATCAGTCGCAACTGGTCCACCGTCAACGAGGTCCCGCCTGATGCCACCACGTTTTCGATGCCGGCCTGGTGAAGGGAAATTACATCGGTATACCCTTCCACGAGGAGGCACTCGTTGGCCTTGTCGATGGCATGGCGCGCGAAATATGATCCGTACAGGATTTTACTCTTGACGTAAATTTCATTCTCCGGCGTGTTGATATACTTGGGGGCACGGTCTGCTTTGCCAATCACGCGCGCGCCGAATCCGAGAATCTTACCGCTCTGGTTATGGATGGGGAAGATGATGCGTCCACGGTAATTGTCCGCGAGGCCGTCCCTTTCCACCACCAGGCCGCTTTTACGAAGGAGTTCAGGATTGTATTGCGCGGCAGTGGCAGCTTTTGCGAACAGATCCCTTGCCTGGGGATTGTAACCCAGCTGGAATTTATCAATGATTGCATCGGTAAATCCCCTTTCATGCAGGTAACTCAGGGCGATATCCCGGCCTTCTTCGGTGTCCCGCAGCTGGCTCGAAAAGTATTTCTGCGCGAAACTGTTGAGGATGTACAGGCTGTCCGAAACCTGCTGGAGTTGCCTGAATTCAGCGCTTGTTTCGGTCTCTTCCACCGGGATATTATACCGGGCCGCCAGCCATCGAAGTGCCTCTACATAGGAATACTTTTCGTGTTCCATCAGGAAACTGATGGTATTGCCACTGCGGCCACAGCCAAAGCATTTGTAAATTTCCTTACTGGGTGACACCGTGAAGGAGGGTGTCTTTTCGTTGTGGAAAGGACAAAGGCCGAGATAATTGGTACCACGTTTTTTCAAACGCACAAACTCGCCCACCACATCGATGATATCAATGTGCGACAGGATCTGCTGGATGGTTTGTTGTGTAATCACCTGAAACTGAAGGGCAAAATACGAAACATTCCCCTTGTCCATTCAATAAATCATTTCTCTGTACGTTGTACAAACATGCCAGCCGGTGCGCCTCCTGATTCTCCATTTCCACCACTGGTTACGTGCTCAATGACTGATAATGAGTACCTTAGAAATTCGAACAAACCTGCATGATTAACCTGGCGAAAAATATCGTAATCCCCAAATTCGTCAAGTTCCTGACCGATTATTTCTTCCTGTTGCTGATGGTGGTGGGAATTATCGTCAACTATTATTTTGAAATGAAGGTCAACCGGGCCATCAAGCGGTACACTTCCAACCAGGAAAAGATCGCTCAATACCAGCAGCATGCCAACCGGATGAGTTTGCTGGATAAAAGAATCGGGTACCTGGAAAGCAATGTGCGCCAATATATCATATCGGGTAAAGCTGAACTGCTGCAGAACCAACAGGAAGAGATTACGGCCATAAACCGGGAGGCCGTGCGCATTGGGGAGAACCTGAGGCCCCTGGTGACACCAGCCATGCTGGAGGCGTTCCGCAGGTCGGTCAAGGAAAAGACCGACTTCGAAGCCAGGCTGGTTGAAACATTCCAGGCCAATGGAACCAAAGCGGTTGCGGTGCTGATGGCTTCGCCCGAGTCCTCCCATGCCGGGGAGAAATTCAACGTCAACCTGGCCGGGCTTAGCAGCCGCCTGGACGAGGAAATCCTGGCGCTCGGAAAGATCCAGGCACGGGATAAGATGGATATCATTTCCCTGGACTATGCCATTCCGCACCTGACGTCATTTATTTTTATCGTCATCGCAGGCTTTGTGCTTTTCAAAATCCTGCAGGTGTACCGGCTGAACAGGGACCTTAGCCTGGCTGTTCAACGGGAACAGGAGGCCCAGTTGATCAAGGACCAGTTTATGGACAATATGACCCATGAACTGAGAAGCCCTTTGAACGCCGTTTTGGGGTATGCCAGCCTGTTGATGAAAACCGACCTTAAGAAAAACCAGGAGAAATTTGTCAGGGCTATTCG
>JALOMP010000130.1 GCA_025455365.1 Chitinophagaceae bacterium
TATCAACCTCTTCGATTTATCAAAAATGGAAAGCAGGGAATTCTCAGTCTGACTATGTAGTTCTACATATGCCATAAATAAAGAATCCTGAGGGAGGAGTGCATCCACTGTCTTTGTTTCTTGTGTTAAACCTTGTGTGTACCCTTGCCGGGGTTTGAGTCTCTTCCCCAATATCAATAGCAATGCTGTGCCAAGTTGTAACTCATTGAATATCACCTATTAACAAACCTTTAGCGCTCTTCTACTGTCCGCTTGCGTACAAAAACTGTCCGGTTTTGATACAGTTCTGTAACGGCTGCTGAAAGAGACCGGGATTTTGACGCCGGGACATGGTAATTAAAGTATACTTGTAGGGGAAAATGTTGCAAGAGATTGAAAAAAGGCCTGTAGAAAATCATGGTGCTTAAAAATGCCTCCATACTCGTTATAGATGACGACACGGACGTCCTCACGGCGGTCAAACTCCTGCTGAAGCCGGAAGCCGCTGAAGTGCTCACGGAAAAGAACCCGGAGAATATCCGGTCCATCCTCACGCGCAAATCGTACGACTGTATCCTGCTGGATATGAACTTTACCGCCTCGATCCATACCGGCAACGAGGGGCTCTACTGGCTGCGCAAGATCAGGGAACTCAGACCGGATGCATCCGTCATCATGATCACCGCTTATGGGGATATTGACCTGGCCGTGCGTTCGCTTAAGGAAGGCGCTTCAGATTTCGTGGTCAAGCCCTGGCACAACGAAAAGCTCATCGCGTCCATCCGGGAAACCCTGCGTAAGAAGGAAACCGGCGCCACTGCTGCATCTTATACCTATACCAGGGATTCCGTGATTGGCAAGGAACTCCTGGGCGAATCGGAAGCGATGAAGGACATCTTCCACAAAATCGACAAGATCGCCCCAACAGATGCCAATATCCTGATACTGGGCGAAAACGGCACCGGGAAAGACCTGATCGCCAAAGCCATCCATCAAAAGTCCCTGAGGGCTGCGCAACCCTTTGTAAAAGTGGATGTGGGCGCACTGACGGAATCCCTTTTTGAAAGCGAACTCTTCGGGCACCGGAAGGGTGCGTTTACGGATGCCCGTGAGGACCGGATGGGCCGTTTTGAGGCAGCCGACAAAGGCACTTTATTCCTTGACGAGATCGGCAATATCTCCCTGCAGCAGCAGGCCAAACTGCTCAGTGTACTGCAAAACCGGCAGGTGACCAGGCTGGGCAGCAACCAGCCTGTTCCCGTGGACATCCGCCTGATTTGCGCTACCAACCTGCCCATCCAGGAACTGGCCAATGAAAACCGTTTCAGGAAAGACCTCGTTTACCGGATCAATACCGTGGAAATAACGGTCCCTCCCCTGCGCAAGCGTGGCGAGGACATCATCCTGCTGGCGAAACATTTCGCGCAGGTGTACGCGGAAAAGTACCTGAAGCCACAGGTTCGCTTCGATCATTCCGCCATGGAAAAACTGCGCCGTTATCATTTCCCGGGAAACGTGCGTGAACTGCAGTACACCATCGAAAGGGCCCTGATCATGTCAGACCAGGATACACTGGGTTCCGAGGACCTGATATTCTCACCACTCGAATCGGCCCCGTTGCTCAGCGCAGAACCTGATGAATTGAGACTCAGTACCCTTGAAAAAAATACAATCCTGAAAGTAATCGAAAAGCACAACGGCAATATCACCAAAGCAGCCAAAGAACTCGGACTGACCAGGACGGCCTTGTACCGCAGGATCAGCAAGTATGATATATGACTGGAAAGACCATGCCAGGCAACAACCCGGGATGCACATCCGCCCAGGGTTGATCCATATAAAAGGCAGGACGCTATAACGGAATGAAGGAACAGCTACATAACGCGAAAGAAAATTTTCAGTGGACCATCCTGCTCCGCGTGGCAGCCCTGTTCCTGAGCCTTAGTGCCGCGGCCATCCTCGTGGTAAATAAATGGCCGGTATACCTGGTCATCCTGCTTCCCATTATCGCCTGGCAGGTGTATGATTTTTACCGGTTTCACAAAAAAGCCCAGGACGAAGTGGAACAATTCGTGGAGGCCATCCACTACCGCGATTTCTCCCGCTATTTCGACGTTAAACATGCGCCGCAGGAAGTGCAATCGCTGCGTAAGGGTTTTAATGAAATCAACTCCACCTTCAAGGTGATCAGCCGGGAAAAGGAAATGCAGTACCAGTACCTGCAAAAGATCCTGGAACTGGTGGACACGGGTATCCTGAGTTACGACACCGGCAACGATGAAGTGGGGTGGATGAATGAGTCGCTCAAGAAGATGCTGGAAACGCCTTATCTGCGGACCATTCATTCGCTGGACAAGAAATACCCTGAACTTCACCGGGAGTTATTGCCGCTTCGCTCCGGTGAGCATAAAGTTGTTTCGTTTAACCGTGACGGAAACCAGTTCAAATTCCTGCTGTCCGCAACAGCGTTCCAGACCGAAGGAAGGATCTACAAACTCATCGCATTCCAGAACGTGAGTGAGGCGCTCGATGAAAATGAGTCCGAAGCCTGGCGAAAGCTGCTCAGCGTGATGACCCATGAAATCATGAATTCCGTAGCGCCGATCTCTTCCCTGGCGGAAACCATCCATCGGCAACTGGATAATTCCCGTTCAAAAGTGAATCCCGACCAGCAAAGCGGATTCGAGGATTTGCTGCTGGGCGTGGAAACCATACAAAGACGCAGTGAAGGTTTGCTGAAATTCGCCCAGACCTATCGAAACCTGAACAAGATCACGCAGCTCAACCTCAGTAAAATTTTTGTACGGGACCTGTTCGAGAACCTCTACCAGCTCATGCTTCCCACCCTCGACAAGAAAGGGATCGAAATGGAGATCGTCCTCAAGGACCCGGATCTCATGTTACAGGCCGATATGAACCTGGTGGAACAGGTGCTCATTAACCTGATCGTAAATGCCATTGAGGCGCTGAAAGAAAGACAGGACCCGCGTATAATTCTGTCCGCCACAGTCTCCAGCCAGGGCCGGGTAATCCTGAAGGTTGCCGATAACGGGGCCGGAATTGGGCCTGAATTGCTGGACAAGATATTCATTCCGTTTTTCAGCACCCGCAAAAGCGGCAGCGGCATAGGACTCAGCCTGTGCAAGCAGATCATGATGCTGCATAAAGGCAATATCCAGGTACAAAGCAACCCTGGTGAAGGCACCGCTTTCTATCTTCATTTCTAGGCCAACCAATGTTAAGTTTTTCGGGTAGGCCCAAAAACCGAAAAACTTAATATTATCTAATTATTAATTTTTCGTTACTTTAATGTGAACACAGGTTGATAACATTAAAGTATGGTACCATGAAAATCCAAGCATTAAAATCCAATTTCCTGTTAATCAATGTTTTAGTTGCTATTTCTGCGCTATCCCCCCTGGCCCTGGTTGCCCAGGCCGATGCGGTTAACCAAATGCTGGCTCATAGCCAGGCAAGGCAAACCGACTATGCCCGGCCCGCCAATACCCGCCTCAATGAAATTCCCGTACAGGCCTACCGGCATTTCGCCCGGAACTTCTCTCAAGCTGAAGAAACAAGTTGGTCAAAGGTATCCGGTGGATTCCTGGTACGGTTCCAATCATCCGGAACACTAAACCAGGCCAGCTACGACCGGTATGGGAACTTCCTGCATGGCATTCGCTACCTGGCACCCACGCAAATCGATGCGCATCTCCTGAAAAGAATGAAAAGGGAATTCCCGGGCTTTGAGCCGGATATTGTTTCTGAAATCAACAATGATACCCGGACGGTGTATATCATTACCCTAAAGAGCGCCCATTCCATGAAGAGTGTTCTTTACAAAGAAGGTTCGTTCCAGGTAATTGATGATCTCGAGTATGCGGGACTTTAAATCTGCCTAAGCTATCAGTCTTTGAATATGCGCCTGTTTGCTGGGCTCGCGCAGCATCCGGGAAGATTCGGTATGGTATGAATGATTGGTGAGGAACTTCATTTGCAGGGCTTCCCAGGCTGCATCATCCGGAACCACGCCATAGCGGATGAACTCCCTTCGGAGTGTATCCCCGATCGCAAAAAAATCATCCCGGCCCAGGTAATCCAGGTCGGCATCACAGATCACCCTTTCGAGGATATCTGTAGGACGTTGCGGGATCTGGGTGACCATGATCAGTCTTTGGATTTCAGATTTCTGAAACTCGGTAAATCCGAATAACGGTGCGTCTTCCATGAAGATCTGGTAACTCGCCTCTTCATGATTCCGGTATGTACGCAGGAAACCCGTATCATGGTATAGCGCCGCCACTTTCAGCACGAATAATTTCTCCGGATCGGTGACGCCTTCGGCAGCAGCAATCCGTTCCGACTGTTCGAGAACATCGAGTGTGTGGTCAAAGCAATGATAGGTCAGCCCGGGGTCAAGATCCTTCAAATGATGAAGCGCGTGCTGTCTGATCAAATCATATTTTTCGATGGCGGGCAAGCTTTTCAGGTTGTCAGGTAGTGGTAAATCTAATAAAGAATCCTGACCGGAGAAAGTCCGGGCACTACTTTCCGCTTTTTCTCCCTCTTTTATTTCATCGCCGAGGAAATACATATCGATTTCTCCCACATTCTTCGCGTAAATCTTTCCGCGATAGGTGCAATGATACCGGTCCTTAACCAACTCGTAGAGCGCCGCGGATATGTTGATCTGCCCGGGCTCGCCGTTGCTTTCCATGCGACTGGCGATGTTCACCGTACTGCCCCAGATGTCATATGCATATTTTTTCTTACCCACCACACCTGCCACGATCGGGCCGAGGTGAATACCAATGCGGATCTCCCAGGGGGCCAGCCCGGTACTTTCTCTTTCAATGTTCCGACGCCGGATATAGTCCTGGATCTCCCGGGCTGCACTGACCATCTTTTTGTAGTGGTCCGGATCGGGCACAGGGATGCCGCCGGCACACATATAGGCGTCACCGATCGTCTTTATCTTCTCAAGCCCGTATTTGACAATGATATCATCAAATTCATTAAAGCAGGCGTTGAGTTCGGCGATTACTTCCTGGGGAGATAATTTATCGGCGAGTTTGGTAAAGCTTTTGAAATCTGTAAACAACACCGAAGCGCTTTCATAATACCGTGGTGTGGCTACGCCGTCGCGCTGGAGTTCTTCCGCTACCTCATCCGGGAGGATATTCGAAAGCAGGCCCTGGATCTGTATTTTCTGGTTGTCCAGTATCTTATTGGTCTTGATCTTGTTCAGGTAATCCCTGTACAGGATGAAGATGATCAGCGAAACCAGTCCGAGACCGGCAATCAACGCATTCTTCGCGAACTTCTGCCGGTTCAGTTCCAGGTCGGCCAGCTTTTTATCCTGCGTAAGCAGTTTAATTTCACTTTCCTTTTTCTGGATTTCGTAGTCAAAGACAACGCTGCCAAGCCGCTGTTGTTCATCCGCATTATACAATGTATCCTTCAGGGTGGTGAGCAGCTTTTGATAGATGAAGGCATCGCGGAAATTATTCTGGTTGGCATATATCCTGGAAAGCCCCAGGTATATGTCTTTAAGCAGGAAATTCTGCCTCGACTGCACCGCCAGTTTCTCCGCCCGCCGGTAAGCCTCCAGTGACTGGTCAAAATCCTTCTGCCGGTAATAGATATCCGCTATGCCGATTTGGGCCATGATCTGGTAACGGACGTTCTTCGACCGGAATCCGATAGAATCTGCCTGCCGGTGGTAATTCAGGGCGAGCGCGTATTTACCCAGGCTGTCATAAGCAGCACCCAGGTTATTGAGTGGTTGGGCTACTTTTTCCGTATTGGCATGGGCAGCGAGGGACTTATTGAAATAAAAGATGGCCGAATCGAACTTTTGCCTGGCAAGGTATATCTCCCCGATATTGGCGCTGGTGGTACCAATGCTGTTCTTATCGCCCAATTCCTCAGACAGCGGCAGGGAGCGCAGGTAATTTTCCAGTGCCTTGGGCCGGGTATTCTCGCGGTGGTTATAAATGCTGCCCATGTTGTTGAGTACCGTGGCGATGCGGAGCTTGTCGTTGATCCTTTCAGCGATGGCCAGTGAATTCATGTAATACTCCGCTGCTTTGACATCGTTTCCCTCATTCATATATACAGCGCCAATATTGCTAAGCAGGTTGGCCTCACCGGCACTATCGTTCATCGCTCGGTTTACGGCCAGCGACTTCTCCCAGTATTCGAGCGCTTTTTTGTTTTCCCGTGAATAATAGGAAATACCCATGTTTTTCAGGGCAAGTGCCTGCTTTTTCTGGTCGCCCAGCTTTTCGGCAAGGGCGATGGCCTGGGCGATGTATTGCCGGGCGGTATCCACGCTGCGCGACTGAAAAACTTTCGACAGTTCGATGAGGGTGTTGAACCTGGCCGTATCTTCTTTGGAGCTGGCCAGGACAGACAGGAGACTGTCCGCCCTGCTTTGTTGGGAAAGCACAGGCTTCACCAACAGGCATGAAATGATTAGCAGGATGGCGTAGGAACGATACATACAGCGCGGTTCTTTAGCAAGCGGATCGCTAAATATAATTGAAATCAGGGAAAAAAATAAGGGAACCCGGAGGTTCCCTTACTGGTTTTCCCTGATTGATTACTGTTTAATAATCCGGAATATCTGCGGGCTGTCGCCTGTTTGCACGCGGATCATGTAGACGCCTTTGGCAAGCTTGGTCACATCCAGTTCAACCTGGCTGGCACTGATCTGCCGGACACCGGTCAACAGGTACTGCTTTCCTTGCAGGTCAAACACGGCGATATCCGAGGCTTTAAGCAGATTCGCACCACCGTTGATGGTAAGTCGGTTGGATACCGGGTTGGGATACACCCGTACTTTTCCACTCAGTACCTGGTCTACCAGATCGCCATTGTCCTGGCCACCCTGAACCGCAGACCCGCTGGGGGTACACTTCGGAGATGACGCCGAAGCACTTGGGTTGGATGTTGCCAGGGTACTCGAACTCTCGCTGTTTGTTACCAGTGTCCAGGTTAGCAGGGATCCGTCGAAATAAATCTCGAATCTGCCGATACCAGGCTGGAACAATTCCGGCGGGTTCTTATTCTCCGTGGCGCCGGTCTTGGTCAGGAAGTTCCTCGTGGGGCTCAACGGCACATACACGAAGGTTGCGTTCCGGTTTTCATACTCGAAGATTGCCTTGTATGGGAAACCGGCGGCAGCAGCCTCTGAGGCGCTGAGTACCTGCACGCACTTGAGCCAGGTGAAGATTTTCTTCGACTTGTCGTCATTCACATACAACGTCCCGTTCTGGTGCGTCACGGAATAGTTGGCCGGATTTGGCGTACCCGACGGAATGATCGTGTAGGTACCGAAACTTCCCTTCTTATAGGTTGGGCTCAATGCATAGGTGGTCGTACCCAGTCCAACAGACGTGGCGGTTTCACCGTTTTTGAATCCGGTTACGGTCCTTGTATAGTACGACTGTGCCGGGGCAGATTGGTTATCCATCCAGGATTTGTCGTCTGCCTTTACGGTGAGCGGCGCCCTTGTGATGGTCAGTTGTCCGTTCACGAAGGTGGAGAAACTGTAGTTGGTAGCCGTCAGGGTACCCACCGATGGCGTGATGGGGTAGGTGCTGCCAGCCACCGAACTGGTTTCTGTGGCCGTTGTGCTGAACGCGGCCTCACCGGTAACACCGCTGGAAGACAGGTCTTCATTATTCACAAAGCCCGTGATGGTGGC
>JALOMP010000131.1 GCA_025455365.1 Chitinophagaceae bacterium
AACATGATCTGGCAGTTTCACAAAAGCGCATTCGCTGGTGTCGAATACCTGCATGGAGGACGCAACGACATCAGTGGAGCATCCGGCCGCGCGAACCGGATTCAGTTTAGCGTACAGGTTGATATCAACAAGCACTAACGAACGGTTGGTGCTCCTGGTTTTTCCAGTGAGCAGGAGCGCGTGTTCAAATCACAGCCCATTGTTGATTCCCACATCCCCGGGTTCTGCTTCCAGGCTAAGCCAGATATGAGGTTAGCTGTTTGGAGTACAATAAGAAATCAGCCTGTTTCTGCACTCGGTTTTTGTACTGTGTCAATATGATACTTAACAATGAGTACGGTTTGTCTCGGCGCTGCATGATTTCGATCACTTTTTTTTAAGATCGTTCCCGCTAGTTTTGCTGTGTGTGCTCGTTCGGTATGTTCAAAATTTAAAAAGAGATAAAAATGAAACACATTGTATTTTCCTTATTCATTCTGTTTTGTGCTGCTACTTCCCAGGCCCAGACCGGCAGTCTTTCGGCAAACCTCTATGGTGGGTATACTTTTAAGGATAAGGTTAATTTTGATGCAGCCTATACAGAAGTTCAGGATGGGTTCCAATGGGGTGTTGGACTGGAGTACTTCACTTCTTCCAGAACATCCATCGAACTGAAGTACCTGAGAATGGATACCCGTTTTCCATTGTATAACCCCCAGGGCGACCAGGTGAATACCGGCAATGACGATGGGAATCTTCAGTACATCTTACTGGGAGCGAACCAGTATTTCCCCAAAAATGGTTCAAGGTTTACCCCTTTTATCGGTGGTGCCCTGGGTGTTGGAATCGTTGGCGGCGAAGCGGATAACGCAACAAAATTTGGCTGGGATGCCAGGGCGGGGGTTAAATTCAACACTGAATCTGTGGTTTCATTTAAGCTCCAGGCATATATACAGTCCATCATATCCACTTTCGGAAGCGATTACTGGGTTACCGGTGGCGGCGCCGTGGTGGCCGTTCCGGATTATGCCACCATCTTCCAGTTTGGACTGGGTGGCGCTATCTGCTTTGATTTCAGTAAGCGTAAATAAATGAAGCCCCCTCTTGTGGACAACCACGCAAGGTATTAGTTTGAAAGGTCAGCGTAAGCCTTTTTAGGCTTGGGTTTTTTGCGTAACCCACAGGACTGCCCAATGGTTGGGCAGATAAAGAATTTATGTAGGTTAAGGCTAATAGCAAATCGCATGCGCAGCATTCATCGAAGGATGAACCTGTGTCATGCGATTTTTTTGGATCGCCGCGCAACAGGCCATTAAGGAAGTCAGGTCGGTCCATGATTCCAGTCATGCGCATCACACTTTTGAAGCGATATCTTTGATTACTTTCTGCCATGAATGCCATCGCAAGAAAATAAACAAGGTATTCGTTGGATCCTATGGGGCGGGCCACCGTTAACATATGTACAATGAGGGACTTCGTATGCAGCTGCACATCAATCACTGCCCATGAGACCTAGTTTCGCATGGATACCCGGGGTGCTTATCTCTTTGGCTGCAATCTGCGCAAACACGGTTGCCGGCCAGGGCAATCCGGATTCGCTATCAAAGGGGCAGTCCGCTTCCAATGTGGACGATCCCTCCCAGCTTTTTAGCCGCGTGGAGGTATTCAACGACCTGCAGCATTTTTCAGGCGGCACCTATCTCAACCAGACGGTCGTCCGCACCAATCTGAAAATCGGGAAGCGGTTTACGACCCGTCTTGATATTCCCTATGTGTATAGTTCTGCCCAACCACCTGAAGGGGAAAATCATTCTGGCCTGGGCGATATCAGTTTCCGGCTGCTGGGTTACCGGATTTACCAGACGCCGCTGTCGGCCATTACTGCATCCGTCGAAGTAAGCCTGAATACGGCTTCCACACCCCTTTTGGGAACCGGCAAGAACATCATCGTTCCGATGGTTTCTTACAGCAGGATGATCGGGCATAAGAAAACATTATTGATTGGCACGCTTTCCCAGTCGAACTCGGTCGGTGGGGATGAAAACCGCGCCCGGGTTAATTTTTCCAAAATGCAGGCAGGTATCCTGCATCCCTGGTCCCGGCGGCTATGGTCGGTGTTCAGCAGCGACTGGTTCCTGGATTACGAGCAGGGGGGTCTATCCATGAACCTGGAAGCCAGGATGGGATATGCGCAGACAAAGTATGTGCATTTCTGGCTGCTGGCCGGAGCGGGCATTTTCGGCGATTTCATCCTTCGGTATCAATGGAGCCTGGAAACAGGCATCCGCTATGTTTTTCCGCCCCGGAAGCGCTAAGGCAACATATTGTACATTGTACGCAAACCCGGCCGGAAACTGCCGGGTTTTTGCCCTTTTTGAACCATGTATGAAATGGTTTGTTTAACTTATCTATCCGTCTGCAGAAGGATGGAAATTCAACGAAATAAGATGCCTGTTTCAACAGTTCAAGACTCCAGTGCCCTGTTGTTCAATACGATTGAGGATATTCGGCATATCCTGGACGAAAGGAGCTATGTGGCTGATGAGGATTTCTCTGCCGCCCTTTTCCTGCTGCTGAAACTCGGGAAACCCCTGCTCGTTGAAGGCCCTCCTGGTGTGGGCAAGACGGAAATCGCCCTAACCCTCGCGCAGATCCTGGACACCAAACTGATCCGGCTGCAGTGCTATGAGGGACTCGATGTAAACGCCGCGGTCTATGAATGGAATTACCAGAAGCAGTTGCTGGGCATCAAACTCCAGGAAGGGACGGCATTCACCGTAGAAGAAAAGGAAAAACATGTCTTCGGTTCGGAATACCTGTTGAAAAGGCCCCTGTTGCAATCGATTATGGAAGAGGACAGAGCGCCGGTGCTGTTGATTGATGAACTGGACCGGGCAGATGAGGAATTTGAAGCTTTTCTCCTGGAACTGCTTTCGGCTTTCCAGGTGACTATCCCCGAACTCGGAACAGTAAAAGCGAAGCACAGGCCTTATGTGATACTCACGTCTAACCGTACCCGTGAGTTAAGCGATGCGCTCAAGCGTCGATGTCTCTATCATTGGATCGACTACCCAGGCCTTGATAAGGAAATGCTGATTGTCCGTAAGCGGCTGCCCGGTATCGGGCAGGGACTGCTGGAACAGGTGGTGCACGTCGTGCAGCAGTTCCGGGAGCGGAAACTGGCCAAGGTACCGGGCGTATCGGAAACCATCGACTGGGCTGAATCGCTGATGGCCCTTGGATACCGGGAGATCAACCAGCAGGCGTTCGACAGTTCCCTGGGCAGTATTCTCAAATCGGCCGAGGATATTCAATTGGTACGGAGCGAGGGATTGGACGCATTCAAGCAAACAGCATGAACCAGCAGGCATATTCTGCGAGGGGCATCACGGAAAGCATCGTCGCTTTCGCGCAGTTTGCCCGTGGCCATGGCCTCAATATCGGGCTCACGGAAACCCAGGAAGCCCTGCGGGCGGCGGACCTGGGCTTATTGGGCGATAAGAACCGTTTCCGGTTCGCCCTGAAATCTCTTTTCTGCCATTCGCCGGAAGAATGTAATTTATACGACTGGCTCTTTACCTTATACTGGGATACCAACCCCACCGACCTGCGGGACCGCAAAAATGAAACCCGGCTGCAGGGGATGGTGGAAAAAAAAGCCAATGCCACCCTGGTGATGCTGGGGCAGGGAAAATCAGAAGCAGCCGAAGAGGACGCCAAAACGGTTACCGGGGCCAATGAAGCGGAGCGCCTGAAGAAAGCAGACCTCGCGAAGATCAGCGAGATCGACGCAGCAGCGCTGGAAAAGATCGCGGAAAAACTGTTCAGGGAAATGGCCGTGCGGCTGCGCCGGCGCATGAAACAGGACCGGCGCCAGGGGCAGATCAACCTGCGCCGGACGATCCGCCGCAGCATTGCCTTTGGCGGGGAACCGCTGGACCTGCTGCGAAAGTCGAGAACGCCCAAACGCCAGCGACTCGTGGTACTGCTCGATGTCAGTGGTTCGATGGACAAGTACAGTTTTTTCCTCCTGCGTTTCATCTGCGCGCTGAAGGAGAATTTCCGGCAGATGGACGCCTTTGTGTTCAGCACCTCGCTGGTCCGGATCAGCCGGGCCCTCCAGCTTCGCAGGCTGGATCTCGTGCTGGATGTCATCTCGCGCCAGGCGGGCGACTGGTCCGGCGGTACCCGCATCGGTTTGTGCCTGCAGGAATTCCGTGAACGCTACGGAAAGCAGGTACTCAACGGATCGCCCGTGGTATTGGTGATGAGCGATGGACTGGACACCGGTGACCCCATGGTGCTGGAGCAGCAATTATCGGCGATCCGGAGCCGCTGTAAAAAACTGATCTGGCTGAACCCGCTCAAAGGCATGCAGGGGTACCAGCCGATCGCCAAAGGCATGAAAACGGCATTGCCGCTGGTGAACGATTTCCGCAGCGCACACAATTTGGAAAGTATTCTTGAACTTGAAAATATCCTGGAAGATGCTTAGTAAGTTTTTGGAGAAGACGCAGGAGCTTAGCAGGAAGAATGAACCCTTCGCCCTGGCCGTGGTGGTCCGACGAGAAGAGCCCAGTTCCGGCAAGGTGGGCGATAAGGCCGTGATCAACAAGCATGGTGAAATCATCGGATGGGTGGGCGGCGGCTGTGTGCGCGCCATCCTCATCAAGGAGGCGGAGGACGCGATGAAGACCGGCCAGGCCAGGCTGGTGCGTATCGGAAAAAACACCGGCGCCGTCAATGCCAAAGGCACCATCGAATATAAAATGACCTGTCAATCTGAAGGAACCGTGGAAGTATTCATCGAACCCGTCCTGCCCGCACCGCACCTGGTGGTGGTAGGAAAATCCGCCATCGCCCGGGCGCTGGTTAAAATGGCCAAGGCCGCCGGATACCGCGTTACCGCCATGGCCAACGATGCCCGTTTGGACACTTTTGAAAGCCCCGACCAGCTCATCACCCAGCTCAGCTGGACACAGGTGAAAACAGATCCCTCCACCAACATCGTGGTGGCCACCCAGGGTGAACAGGATGAAAAGGCGCTGGAGCTGGCCCTTCAGCAGCAGTATGCCTACCTGGGATTCGTAGCCAGTCACAAGAAAAAGGAATCGGTCCTGCAGTATCTCAAGGATGCCGGAATGGCCGCGGAAAAAGTCGATGGGATTGAGTCGCCTGCCGGGATCGACATCAACGCCAAACGTCCCGAGGAAGTGGCCATCAGCATCCTGGCGGCCATGATCCGGAACCGCAACACGCTGCCATCGGATTTCCATTTCACCCGCTTCGATGAAATCCCCGCGGAAGCCGGCAAGCCCAGTTTCTACATCAACCCCGTCTGCGGCGTGCCGGTGGACATCAACAGCCCCAAACACGTGGTGGACTATCATGGGGAGAAGGTTTATTTCTGCTGCGATGGATGTCATACCAAGTTCCTCGCGGAACCGGAAAAATATATGAAAGGCAAGGATACCGTAAAAGCATAACCGAATAATGAAACGAAAAGCGGAACCGTGATGAAAGAGTTTCAAACCATATTGAAAGCATACGAACAATCGACACGGGAAAAAAAGCGTGTGGCACTTGCCACCCTCGTGCATGTAGACGGATCGTCCTATCGCCGCCCCGGCGCGCGCATGCTCGTGACCGAAGAAGGGCAACTCACCGGCGCTATCAGCGGCGGCTGCCTCGAGGGAGATGCCCTGCAGAAAGCCATGCTGGTGATGGCACAACAACAATCCCGCATCGTCACCTATGATACCACGGATGAGGACGATGACACCCTGGGTGTGGGTCTCGGATGCAACGGGATCATCCAGGTACTGATGGAGCCCATTAACCCGGCCGACCCCTTGAACCAGCTGGTATTCCTGGAGAAGGTCGTCTCCAAAAGGCAAAAAGCCGTGCTGGTGACCCTGTTTTCCATGGACAATAAAAAAGGCCCGCAGCCCGGGACCTGCCTGATGCTGGATGAGGCAGGCGAATTCCAGGGAAAGGCAGACCCTGCCCTGGAAAGCATCCTCAAGGAAGACGCCCGGGAGGCTTTCCGGAACCAAAAGTCGCTGTTCAAGCAGTATATCAGTGCCGGGGGATCCCATACGGCTTTCATTGAATTCATCCAGCCCGCCGTCTCCCTGGTGATCGTCGGCGCCGGCAATGACGCCATGCCGCTCGTGGATATGGCCGACCTGCTCGGATGGGACGTACGGGTGATCGATGGCCGGTCCAGCCATGCAAAGCCAGAGCGCTTTGAACGGGCCTGCCAGGTGCTGGTATCCAAGCCCGAAGCCGTGCTCGAACAAATTCCCATCGATCGCCAGACGGTTTTCGTATTGATGACGCACAATTACAATTACGATAAGGCCATGCTGAAGGCACTGGTGCAAAAAGACATTTTCTATATCGGATCGCTGGGGCCGAAGAAGAAGCTCGACCGCATGCTCGGTGAGCTCGCACAGGAAGGCCTTGTACTCACGGATGCGCAGCGGGCGATCATCCATGGTCCCGTGGGACTGGATATCGGGGCTGAGACCTCAGAAGAGATTGCCCTGTCGATCCTCGCGGAGATCAAGGCCGTGCTTTCCGGCAAAGAAGGACAGAGCCTGAAACATATCGATGGAGAGATTCATGCAAGGGAGGAAACCCGGATTGAGCAAAAGAAAATTGGGTGAATAAAGAAAGGTTGTAATAGCGGCAACAGCCCTCGACGATTCAATGACAGCAGAAAGCGCACATTGATACATGAAAGATCGGGTAAACAGTATATGCATCGTAGTGCTGGCGGCAGGAAAATCTGCGCGCCTGGGACGCCCGAAGCAATTGCTGTCTTTTGGTGGCGAGACCCTGGTGCAGCATGCTGTTCGGGTGGCTTTAGAGGCGGCGATCGGCCCAGTAGTGGTGGTGACCGGGGCAAACAGCGACCTGGTTGACAGGGAACTGAGCGGTATAGCCGTGCACAGCGTCTTCAACCCCACATGGGAAGAAGGCATGGGTGCTTCTATCCGTGCCGGCGCCGAGGAAGCGCTGCGGCTTTATCCGGCAACCGAGGGCCTGCTGTTGATGGTTTGCGATCAGCCTTTCATCAACGCCGCGCACCTGCAACACTTATGGGAAACCCAGGCCGAAACACGAAAGAAGATCGTCTTAAGCGAATATGCAGGTATTCGCGGAACGCCGGCCCTCTACCATCAGGATATTTTTGAAGAACTGAAAGCATTGTCCGGCGATAAAGGTGCAAGGCCCATCCTCGCCCGTCATGAATCGGATATGGCCACGGTGCCTTTTACGTCTGGCGAAACCGATATAGATACGGAAGCGGATTATGAAAACTTATTGAAGTCATTGAACAAGGCGAAGACATGATCAAAGACCAGTTTAACCGGATCCATAATTACCTGCGGATATCCCTCACAGATAACTGCAACCTGCGTTGTTTTTACTGCATGCCGGAAGAGGACTATTCGTTTACGCCAGCCGGCAAACTCATACAGGCGGACGAGATGGAGGCGATGGCGCGGATTTTCATCGGTCTCGGTGTGAACAAGATACGGCTCACTGGCGGTGAGCCCCTGGTGCGCAAGGATGCGCCTGCGATCATCCGGTCTTTGTCGCAACTGCCCGTGTCCCTGACCATGACCACCAACGGCGTGCGCGTGGATGAGATGATCGATGTGCTGAAGGAGT
>JALOMP010000008.1 GCA_025455365.1 Chitinophagaceae bacterium
ATACGGACAAGCCTTACTATTTCCAGATCGAAGCCTTTAATGAACGCGGTATCGGAAAGCGCACAACGCCGCAGCGGGCGGAATAGCGGTTGCCTTGGAATGTCAGTTCCTGAACTGGCATGAAGGTATATCCGTTTCCCTGGCATCGAGGCCCTGATTTTTTACCAGCGAAACCTTTCGGACCCGATCCTGCTGTCTTCAGATTCGACGTACCTTGATGACGAATTCGTTTATACAAACACCATTCGCATGAACCGCCTTACAGCCTGTTTTTCGCTTTTCAGCCTGGCCGCTATATTGATGCTGACATCCTGCCAAAACAAGAAAGCGGCAGAATCTGCCCAGGTGTCCGTACAGGGCAGCCAGTTCATGCGTAACGGCAAGCCCTACCTGTTTATGGGCGCCAATTACTGGCAGGGGATGAACCTGGGATCTCCCGGGGAAGGAGGTGATCGTGAGCGGTTGAAAAGAGAACTGGACCAGATGAAATCAGTGGGTATTACAAACCTGCGCATCCTCGCGTTGAGTGAAGGTCCGGATGGGAGTCCTTACCGGATTCTTCCGGCCGTACAAGACAGTCCGGCTGCCCTGAAAGAGACATTGCTCCAGGGCCTGGACTACCTTCTTGATGAGATGGGTAAGCGCGATATGACCGCCGTGGTGGTCCTGAATAATTTCTGGCCCTGGTCCGGCGGCATGGCCCAATACGTGAAATGGAACGGGACCGACAGCATACCATACCCTCCGCCGCATCCAAACGGCAGTTGGGAGGGGTACCAGCAATTCACGGCCAGGTTTTATACCATCCCCCAGGCGGTGAAGCAAAGCCATGAAGCGATCCGGAAACTGGTGGAGCGGGTAAATAGCGTCAACAGGTTACCGTACAGGGAGGATCCTACCATTATGGCCTGGGAACTCTGCAATGAACCCCGTGGTATCAACCAGGTGGAGGCTTTCCATGCGTGGATCGATCAAACGGCTGCTTTCATTAAAAGCCTCGATCCAAAGCACCTGGTGACTACCGGTGCCGAGGGCTATACCCCTTCGCCCGAATCTGCCGGTACTGATTTCAAACGTATGCATGCCGGTAAGGATATCGATTATACCACGGCCCATATCTGGATCCAGAACTGGGGCTGGTATGATCCCCAGCGGCATGATAGCACCTATGCGGATGCTGAAGCAAAAATGATCGCCTACCTGAATCGTCATGCGGCCGAATCAAAGGAACTCGGCAAACCTTTCGTGCTGGAAGAGTTCGGCATCATGAAAGACAATGGTGATTTTGATCCCATCGCCACCAATAAAAACCGCGACCTGTACTACAACGCTGTTTTTGAAGGTGTACTGAAGCTGGTGCAAAAAGGGGAAGCCAGCGGGGTCAATTTTTGGGCATGGGGTGGTGAAGGCCGCCCGCGCATCCCCGGTACCATGTGGCATAAGGGCGATGCCTTTACGGGCGATCCTCCCCATGAGCCGCAGGGCTGGTATTCCGTGTATAATGTGGATTCCTCAACCCATTCCGTGATCTCCAGGTATGCCACCCGTATCCGCGGGCAATAGGGGCTGGAGACCCGGTTCGAAAAAATTGCCCATTATTTTTTGGAAAAATGAACAGTGTTCATTTTCTTTGTGCCTTAATCTGTAAAAAGCGATGACAGTAGCCACCAGGAAGCAAAGGGAAAGGGAGGAAATGCGCCAGTTGATCCTGGAGGCATCCCGCTCCATTTTCCTGGAAAAGGGCTATCACCTGACCAGTATCCGGAATATCGCCGAGAGAATTGACTACAGTCCGGGAACGATCTATCTATACTTTAAAGAAAAGGACGAGATCTTCCATGCCCTGCATGAAGAGGGTTTCCGGAGGCTGATCGCGCAGATGGAGCCGTTGCAGTTTGTATCGGATCCGTTCGAACGGCTGAAAGCTATGGGTCGCATCTACATGGACTTTGCGCGGAACAACAAGGACTTTTACGACCTGATGTTCATCATGCAGGCACCCATGAATGTGGAAGCGCCGGAATGCTGGGAGATGGGCGATACGGCCCTCGAGCACCTGAAAAATGTGCTTCGGGACTGTCAAGCTGCCGGCCGTTTCAAGGGCCAGGACATTGAATTCCTGTCTTTTTATGTCTGGTCGTCCATGCACGGCATGTGCGCCCTCTATTGCCGGGACCGCTGTCAAGCGTATCCTGATATGGACGCCGACCTATTGATGACCCGTGGTTTTGAGATTTTTGTACAAAACCTGGAGAAGCTCTGATTTTTTTTGTCCATGTAATGAACAATGTTCATTATTTAAACAATGATTATATAATTATTAATGTTATGGGTAAAGCACGGAAAATCCTGATCGCTGTCCTTTGGTCACTGGGCTTTTTGGAGGTTTTGCAGGCGCAACCGGCCCTTGACCGGTACATCCAGCTGGGTCTTGAAAATAACCTGGTGATCCAAACCCGCCAGGTATCCCTGGACAAAAGCATGCTGGCTTTACGGGAGGCGCGCAGTTATTTCCTGCCCAGTTCATACCTGGACGCACAGTACACCCTGGCGCAGGGCGGCCGGAACATCAGCATCCCGGTAGGCGACCTGCTCAACCCGGTATACCAGACACTGAACCAGCTTACCGGTACGGAGAAATTCCCCCAGGTTGCCAATGTAGAGGAGCAATTGCTGCCAAACAATTTTTACGATCTGCGGATTCGTACCTCGGTGCCTGTGATCAATCCTTCGTTAAAGGCTAACCGCCATATCAAACAGCAGGAAGTGGCGATCCGGGAAAATGAATTGCAGGCGTATAAGAGGGAACTGGTGAAGGATATCAAGACGGCCTATTACCAGTACCTGATGGCCGACCGGGCGATCAGGATTTTTGAAAGCGCGATGAGCGTGGTTGAGCAGAATCTTCGGTTGAACCAGAGCCTGCTGGCCAATGGCAAGAGCCTGCCGGCGTATGTCTCCCGTGCCGAAGCTGAAGTGGTTTCCGTCCGAAACCAATGGCAGAATGCCAGGAATGAGAAAGAAAAAGCGAGGGCCTATGTGAACCTCCTCTTGAACCGTGAACTTTCAGACTCCGTGGACATTGAAGACCCCGGCCTGGCATCCTTCATGACGGATGCGATCAACCAGGGCTACGATTCCATCGAAGGGCGGGAAGAGTTGAAAAGTCTTCAGCTGGCCAGGGATATCCGGGGCAGCCAGTACAAATTGAACAAATCCTACCAGGTACCGCGGGTGAACGCCTTCCTGGACCTGGCTGCACAGGACTTTAATTTTAAAGTCAAGAGCAGTTCTTTTTTCTATCTCGGAGGCGTGCAAATGACCATGCCCATATTTGCCGGGAACCGCAACCTGTATAAGATCAGGGAATCGGAACTGGATATACGGCAGTCGGAAATCAGTGCCCGTCAGACCCGCAAGGAACTGGAGATGGCCGCATTCACCGCACGAAGCAATGCCAAAAACCTGTACGGGAACTACCTCGCGTCCATCAAAGAGGAGGATGCATCTACCCGCTACTATACACTCATTGATCGCGGCTACCGGGAAGGCGTTAACAGCTTCATTGAAATCCTTGATGCGCGCAACCAGCTGACCCGATCCCAACTCCAGACTGCCCTGAACAAGTACAGGTTTCTCGCCGCCATAGCCGACTACGAACGGCAAACCACCACCTACGCATTTAACAAGTAAAAAACCAGACCATGCGAACCATCATTGTAACCGCCGCCATCGTTGTCATGGCGCTTGCATGCGGCACACGTGCCGGCGAACCGAAGAAGCAAACGGAAACGGAAAGCATACCAGTACGGGTAGCCGAAATCGGGAGAGATGCCAGGTTGGGGCAGATCCAGGCTTCCGGTTCATTGTCCACCGAAGATGAGGCCCGGCTTTCGTTTAAGGTGGGCGGCATCATCGAGCGTATCTATGTGCGCGAAGGCGAGAAGATAAAAAAGGGCCAGTTGCTGGCAACCCTCAAGGCCACGGAGATTTCCGCGCAGGTTAGCCAGGTGCAGCTTTCCCTTGAAAAGGCGCAACGGGACTATGAGCGGGTATTAAATCTTTACCGGGACAGTGTGGCCACGCTGGAGCAATTGCAGAACGCCAAAACAGGATTGGAAATCGCCCGGCAGGGACTGCGTGCGGCGGGATTCAACCAGCAATACGCAAAAATTTATGCAACGGCGGACGGGTTTGTGGTCAGGAAACTGAAGAATGAAGGTGAGCTGGCGGAACCTGGCAACCCGCTGCTCCTTACCCGCGCGGTCAACGCCAGCAGCGGCTGGATACTGACGGTAGGCCTTTCTGACCGGGACTGGGCACAGGTATCCATCGGCGATGCCGCCACTGTTCGTTTCGATGCCTTTCCCGGCAAGACTTTTACCGGCAGGGTTCATCGAAAATCCCTGGCGGCGGACCCGGCCAGTGGTGTTTTCGAAACACAGTTGCGGGTTGACCTGGGCCCGGAGCAGCCTGCCGTGGGTATTTTCGGCAAGGCATCCATCGAAGCCGGCCGCCCCGTGGAGGGTTTCAGCATTCCCTACGACGCACTGCTGGAGGCCAATGGTAAAACGGGTTTTGTTTTCGTCACCAATGACGGCAAGACGGTCAAGCGGGTACCGGTGACCATCGCCTCCATCAACCAACAGGTAGTCATGCTTTCCGGTGGCCTGGAAGGATATAGGCAGGTAGTCATTGCCGGTAGTCCTTACCTCACAGACCAGTCTTCCATCCGCGTCATTCCCTGAGCGCATTCAAACGAATTCAAACACATTCCATGCGATTCACATCCTTCTTTGTAAAGAACTACCAACTGACCCTGGTCATTTTCCTGATGATCATCGTGGTCAGCGCCACGACACTGATGGTCATGCCCCGCGCCGAGGATCCGGAGATCAATCCACCTCAGTTCCCGGTGGTGGTCATATATCCCGGCACCAGTCCCCAGGACATGGAGGAACTGGTGGTCAAGCCGATCGAGAAAAAAGTCAGTGAACTGGAAGACATCAAGCAGATCACCACCACCATTGACGATGGCGTGGCCGTACTCGATATTGAATACAAATATGAGAGCGATGTAGCGTCCAAGTACCAGGAGTTGGTACGGGAGATCAATGCACTCCGGCCCGAATTGCCCGAGGATATTTACAGCCTTGAAGTCCGGAAAGTAACACCCACGGACGTCAATATCCTGCAGGTGGCACTGGTGTCTGAGAATGCATCGGATGAAAAAATGAAGTCTGCGGCGAAGGACCTGAAGGAACGCCTGGAGAAGATAAAAAGCCTGAAGAAGGTGGAATACTGGGGTGTACCGGAGCAGGTGATTCGCGTGGACCTTCGACTGGATCTTATCGCCCAGAAAAAGATACCCCTCAACCAGGTGATTGGCAGTATCAGCAGCGAGGCAGCAAATATTCCCGGAGGCAGTGTACGGGCAGGTACGAAGCGCTTCAACATCAAGACCAGCGGTAAGTACCGCAACGTAGAGGAGATAAGAAAGACCGTGGTTTACCAGGGCAATGGTCAGGTGGTATACCTCCAGGATGTAGCGGATGTCAACCTCAGCGACGGAGAACAGAAGCATATCACGAGACTCAACGGCCATCGGGCCGTACTGGTTACCGCCGCACTCAAGGCCGGGGAAAATATCAGCCATGCACAGGGCGACTACCGGCCGGTGCTGGAAGCTTTTGAAAAAACACTGCCTCCGAATATTGACTTTGTGAAGCCCTTTGACCAGGCAGATAATGTGCGCAAAAGGCTGGGTGGCCTGGGAACCGATTTTCTCATTGCGATCGGGCTCGTGCTCATCACCCTGCTCCCCCTCGGCGGTCGCGCATCGCTGGTGGTGATGGTGGCCATTCCCCTTTCGTTGGGACTGGGCATCGTGGCGATGTCCATGCTGGGTTATTCACTAAACCAGCTCAGCATTGTGGGGTTTGTCGTGGCCCTGGGCCTGCTGGTGGACGACAGCATCGTGGTGGTGGAGAATATCGAGCGATGGCTCCGCGAAGGGCATTCGAAAACCCATGCGGCCATTGAAGCAACCAAGCAGATTACGCTGGCCGTCGTTGGCTGCACAGCCACCCTGATCATCGCGTTCCTGCCGCTGGTCTTCCTGCCGGAGGCCTCGGGAGAATTCATCCGCGGTCTTCCGATGGCCGTGATCATGTCGGTCCTGGCATCCATGCTGGTTTCCCTGACCATTGTACCCTTCCTGGCCAGCAAAGTGTTGAAGACATCGCACCATCCGGACGGCAATATTTTCCTGCGTGCACTGAAGAAAGGCATCAGCGGCAGTTATAGCAAGTTGCTGGACAGGGCCCTGCAACGCCCGGTAATGACCTTGGTCGTGGCCCTGGCACTCTTCCTGGGCTCCCTGTCCCTGTTTGGGGTGATCGGTTTCAGGCTCTTTCCCACCTCGGAAAAACCCCAGTTCCTGATCAATGTAAACATGCCTCTGCAAAGCAACCTGGAAGCCACGGACGCAGCGGCGCGGCTGGTTGAGAAGGAACTGAAAAGGGAAGCCGGTATCGAATACTTCACCACCAATGTGGGCCATGGAAACCCGCGAATATATTACAACGAGATTCCTGAAAATGAAAAGCCGGATGTGGCCCAGTTCTTCGTGCAGCTGCAGCCTGAGACATCGCCCATACAAAAACGTTCCCTCATCAATGCCCTGCGGGAGCGGTTTTCCGCCGTGCCGGGTATGAAGATCGAAGTGAAGGATTTTGAGCAAGGTCCACCTGTGGAAGCGCCGGTAGCCATCCGGATCCTGGGGGATAACCTGGATACGCTTCGCGCCATCGCCGGCCGCGCCGAAAGGATCCTGCAGGAAACACCAGGTGCCATATACGTGAGGAATGAAGTGGGGGTAATGAAATCGGACATCCGGCTGCAGGTGCATACAGACAAGAGCCGCAGCCTCGGCATCCAGACAGCGGATATCGACAGGACCGTACGACTGGCCGTGGCTGGGCTGGATGTGGGCAAGTATACCGATGAACAGGGCGATGATTTTGTGATCCGTCTGTCGGCCCCGCGTGAAAAGTTCGCAACCCTGCAGACATTCGACGACGTATACGTGAACAATGCCATCGGCACGCCGGTACCGCTGAAACAGGTTACGGAACTTTCATTTGAAACATCGCCTTCGCGTATCAAACACCTCGATAAAAAGAGATTTGTAGTGGTGTCTGCGTTTACGGACAAAGGAGTCCTCGCGGAAAGCATCAACAAGATGTTTACAGAACGGGCGGCCGAACTGCAGATGCCGGAAGGTTATTCCTGGCAAATGGCCGGGGAAGCGGAGTCTGAGAAAGAAGCTTTTGGCGGCGGGTTTATGACCGTGGTCATTGCCACGGTGTTCCTCTTTATCATGGTACTGTTGCTGGAGTTCAAAACCTTCAAGAGCACACTGATTGTATTGTCTGTCATTCCGCTGGGCATTATCGGAGGCGTTCTGATGCTATGGCTTACGGGAAATCCCATGTCATTTGTGGCGATCATTGGGTTCATCGGCCTGGCGGGAATTGAAGTGAAGAACTCCATCCTGCTGGTGGATTTCACCAACCAGTTGCGGGAACAGGGAATGAGCCTGGACGCTGCCATCCGGGAAGCCGGCGAGGTACGTTTCCTGCCGATCGTGCTCACCAGCCTCACGGCCATTGGAGGACTCATTCCAATCGCGATGAACAGCAACCCCCTGGTTTCCCCTTTGGCGCTGGTACTGATCGGTGGCTTAATCTCTTCAACCGTCCTCTCCCGCATCGTAACCCCGGTGGTATATAAACTGATTCCGCCGAGGGTCTGAGCAAATAAAAAGGTGTAAAGTAAAAAGTGTGGATGCATACCCACACTTCTCACTTTTCACCTTTCACTTCTTACTTAGTTATTTTCCCCCGCCTGCCGGTGCCGTACCGCCCAGGCTGGCGATATCGCGGTCGAAAATATACATGCCTGCCTTATCGTCTCCGATCAATTTGAGCTTGTCCATGATCTGGCGTGCAAGGCTCTCTTCCTCAATTTGTTCGCTCACGTACCACTGCAGGAAATTATGCGTGGTGTAGTCCTTTTCCTTCAGGCAGCTGTCCACCAGTTTATTGATCTCATTGCTCACATGGATTTCATGATCCAGGACTTCCTGGAATAGTTCGCGAACGCCCTTGTATTTCTGCGGAGGCGCTTTGAGGGTGGGAATGATGCCGTGGCCACCCCTTTCGTTGAGGAATTTGACCAGTTTCAGCATGTGCATCCTTTCTTCATCCGAATGCTGGTACAGGAATGCGGCGATGCCGCCCAACCCCTCCACTTCGGCCCAGGAGGCCATGGCCAGGTAAATCTGGGAGGATTCGGCTTCCAGCAAGACCTGCTGGTTCAGTGCTTTTTCAATTTTGGAAGATATCATACGAGTGATTTTAGTGGGTCATTTACGAATTTGGTAAAAATTGGTCCTTCACCCCCCGAATTTAACCCAATCCCGGGGAACCGCAACCAAATCCCCCGCCTTGTTGTTAATTTTGCATACTTAAACCATCGTCTTGGACATGATTAAAACAGGCAACCTGGTCATCAGCATCTACACTGAAATGACACCCAACCCGGAGACCATGAAGTTTGTAGCCAACAAACTGTTGTACCCGGGGAAAAGCATCGATTTCCCCGATGTGGACAGTGCAGCGCCGTCGCCCCTGGCCATGGAACTGTTCAGTTTCCCCTTCGTGAAAAGCGTATTTATTGCCAGCAATTTCGTGACGCTGACCAAAACCCCGGAAACCGATTGGGATGATGTAAAGCCATCCATCCGGCAGTTCCTTAAGGAATACCTGGAAGAAGGCAAGGTGGTGATCAATGAAGATGAAGTGGCCACCGTACAACAGCCGGGATCCAATATCGTCCTGTCAGAAGACGGCGATGTGGTGAAGCGCATCAAGGAACTGCTGGAGAACTACGTGAAGCCGGCCGTCGAAATGGACGGAGGCGCCATCCAGTTCAAGAAATTCGAGGACGGCGTAGTGACCCTGATGTTGCAGGGAAGCTGCAGCGGATGTCCTTCATCGATGATCACCCTGAAAGCGGGTATCGAAGGAATGATGAAGCGCATGATCCCAGAAGTGGAAGAAGTGGTGGCCGAGGCCGAATAAGTGTATAGAAACCCCGCCATAAAAAAGGTATCCTTAGCATGGATACCTTTTTGTTTTTATGTCTGTGAACCTGGATGTCAGTAGAAAAACTTTTCTGATACGATCTGACCGTCTTTTACTCCTTGACAATGGTTTCCGCACTGCCGATGAATTCCTTTTTCTTCCAATGAACGCCGCGCTCGCCGAGATAATCCGTCACAAAGCCGAAACATTCCGCATGGTTGCCAACCAGTTCCGGCGGGAACACGCCCTTTTCGCGGAACAGCCCCTGCAGGATCAGTTCCGCACTCGCTGTGCAGGTATAACCGGTCGTGCGGCTCATGGACGAGATCTTCGTCGCGGGGTCATAACGGTCCAGCAGGCTATACTCCACGCTCCGTGACCGTCCCTGGTCTTCGCCATGTACCACCACTTTCATGACCGTGAGTTCATGTTCTTCATCACCCAGTTTCCATTCATCGAACAGCACCTGTGAAGTGAAGTCAATGGGAACCACGGTCTGTCCTTTTACGACAACCGGGTTGTGGCTGAAAAAACCGCTCTCGCGCAGGGCGATGATCAGGTCCGCATGCCCCGGGTAACGAAGGGTCTTCTCCTTCTGGTTCCGGATATGGGGCATGGTAAAGAGCAGGGAGCGAAGCCCGTCTGTGTTGAAAGCTTCAAGGGTTCCCAGTCCCTTAAAATTCATCCATTCCCTTTCACTAAGTGCCTGGCGGGTAACGATATGCCCGTTTTCCATCAGCCTGGCCGGGCGGGTATACTCCTCGATGACATCCACGGGTGAAAAGGGCGCCTTGTATTCAAATGGTTTCTTGCGGACTTCCGGGAGGCCCCCTACATAAATTTCAAAAGCCTTCACGGTCATGGCCTGGTTATACCGTCCGATGATGTAATTGCTCATCCCCGGCGCCACGCCGCAGTCCGTGATGACGGTTACACCCTTCTCTTTGGCCAGCCCGTCGAGGTCCAATGCGTTTTCCGGGAAGAAGGAGATGTCCGCCACCGACTTACCTGCACGGATAACCGCTTCCAGGGTGTGGAAGCCCATGAAGCCCGGCACCGCGGTCACCACCAGGTCAAATGGCCGGAGCATGGTTTCATAGGATGCATAGTCCTGAAGGTTGGCATTGTGCGTATGGATGGCCGGGTTCTTTCCCTTCAGTTCAGAGAGATTGTGTTCATTGATGTCAAAAGACGTCACCTGGTGTTTTTTCGCCAGGTCAAGGGCCATGGCCCGGCCAACCATGCCGGCGCCGAGAATTGCGATGTTCATAAGGAAGAAAATTGAAGGGTAAAGGTAGTGGAAAGTTTAGCGGTTATGTCCCTGGAAGTCGCGCATGGATGTATAAATCCCAAACCATTTCCCGATCAGGGTGTCGTACCAGCGCTGGGGCAGGATGCCTTTAAAGAATGGCATCGCGTACACGATCCAGGGCATGCGGCAATAGATGTGGTTTTTTTCGATCGCCCTGATGATCTGCCGGGCAGCACTTTCCGGGTGGACGATGGGGACGATGGGCGATCGGACGCCTTTAAACATGCCGGTGCCGATATAGAATGGGGTGACCGACGTGACGTGCAGGCCCTCGTATTGGGATTCCAGTTCCAGTCGCAGGGTTTCGCCCCAGCCCAATACGGCCCATTTGCTGGCCACATAGATACTCATTTGCGGGTTGGCCGCCATGCCCGCGGCAGAGGAAATATTGACGATATGTCCCCGTTGGCGCTGGATCATGGCCGGGAGGAATTCGAGGGTTATATGCATCAATGCCTGGGTATTCACCTGCATGGTACGGTCGATCTCCGCGTGGCTGTGTTCCGTAAAGAACTTTCCCACCACGATGCCCGCGTTATTGATGAGAATGTCCACGGGTCCGTGTTCAAGCAGGATTTCCCGGGCTGTCTTCACCACGAAATCCGTGTTGGCCACATCCACGATATATCCGTATGCGTGGAACCCCGCACCCCTGAACGCCTGCAGGCTTTCATCCAGCAGTTGCTGATTAACGTCCCAGATGATGAGTGTACGGGCGCCCTTTTCCAGGCAGGTCCGCCCCATGATTTTCCCGATGCCTGAAGCACCGCCGGTGATCAATACGACCGCTCCCTTTATCTGGCTCATGCATTCTTTTGTTTAGGCAATGTAGAAATTAACCCTGATTTTTGACGCAGTCATGCAGGAGATCTGGCAACAGTTTATCGATGGGATGCGGCACACCGGCCTGCTGGAATATATTGCCGTATTTGCCGGCATCGCCAGCGTTTGGTTTTCAAAAAAAGAGCAGATCCTTGTCTACCCGGTGGGCCTGGTGAATACGATCATCTACATTTGGCTGAGCCTGAAGGGGCACCTCCTTGGCGAAGCCAGTGTGAACCTCTATTACACGGTCATGAGCATTTATGGCTGGATCGCCTGGAACCGGAAGGACAGGGAACGCCACCCCGTCCTGCATATCCGTTTCTCCACTGGTGGCGAATGGGCCGGCCAACTGCTTTTCTTCGCCGTTTTCTATGCCGGTATTTTCTTCGCCCTTCGTTACCTGCAGCAGGATTTTGCGCCGGGAGCCATTCCCTGGGCCGATGCCTTTGCGTCTGCTACGGCGTACACCGGCATGTGGCTGATGACGCGCAAGAAAGTGGAGAGCTGGTACTGGTGGATCGCCACCAATATTGCCAGCATCCCGCTCTATTTTGTAAAGGGATATGTTTTCACCAGCGTGTATTATCTTGTATTGCTGCTCCTGGCTGTCTGGGGACTGATGGAGTGGACACGCAAAGCCAGGAAAATTCCCGCGTATTGATCAAGGTAGTCATCATAGGACCCGAATCCACCGGCAAGAGCACGCTCTGTGAAGAACTGGCGCAGCATTATGATACGATCTGGTGCCCGGAATTCGCGCGCGAGTACCTGCTGACCTATGGTATGGATTACCAGTATGAGGATATGCTGTCCATTGCCCGTGGCCAGCTGGCCATGGAAGATGAATACCTCGCCCTGGCACAGCATAACTGGCAGGAGCAACCGAAAAAGGCAACCAGCCGGCCGTTGCTTTTTATTGACACCGATATGCATGTGATGAAGGTCTGGAGCGAGTTTGTCTTTGGGAAATGCGATCCGTGGATACTCAACCAGATCGTAACCAGGACCTATCACCTGTACCTGCTATGCCACACAGACCTTCCCTGGGAAAAGGATGAATTGCGGGAGTATCCGGACCTGGAAACCAGGGAAAAACTGTTTCATATTTACCAGGACATCCTCGTTAACCAGTCGGTTCCCTGGGCGCCGATCCGTGGGACGGATGAACAAAGGCTGGCCAGCGCGGTACAGGCAGTGGACGCCTATCTTTCAAAGCCAGGCGGGTAGCCCATACCAGGTCATGGCGATTTGACGGGGCGATCATTTACGGTAAGGCTACCAGGGATCGCTTATTTTTACCGCATGGAATGGACCGGCTGGCTGCGCAGAAACCATAAAGTCGTTTTTTACACGGTTTGGTTGCTCATTAATTTGGTACAGGCGGGCACCACCGGCCTCCTGGATGATGAAGCGTACTACTGGGTATATTCCCGCTACCTCGACTGGGGTTATTTCGATCATCCCCCGGCGATTGCGCTGATGATCCGCGCCGGGTACAATCTCTTTCCACATGAGTTCGGGGTGCGGTTGTTCGTGGTGCTTTTCAGTACCGCCACACTCTTCGCGATCGACGCGTTGTGCAGGTTACGGAACGACCGGCTCTTCTACGCCATGGCCCTCAGCGTTAGCCTCCTGCAGATTGGTGGGATCCTGGCCGTGCCCGACCTACCCCTTCTTTTGTTTGTGGCCCTGTTTTTCCTGGCTTTCCGCGCATTTTCAGAAAAAGCGACCCTGCTCAATACGGTGGCAATGGGGGCGATTACGGCACTCATGTTCTATAGTAAATACCATGGGGTGCTGGTGGTGTTTTTTACGTTGTTATCCAATTGGAAACTAATGTTGCGCTGGCAGACCTGGGCCGCAGGCTTGATCGCACTGGCACTTTTCATGCCCCATATTGCCTGGCAATACACGCACGATTATCCTTCGGTTCGATACCATCTCTTTGAACGAAATGCCACGGATTACCAGTTGGGTTTTACACTTGAATACGTGATCGGGCAGGTTCTGCTGGCGGGACCACTGGTGGGCTGGCTGCTGCTCTGGGCGGCCGTAAAGCAGCGGCCGGCCGACGCACTGGAGAAAGCCCTGCGCTGGACCTTCATCGGCATCTATATCCTTTTTTTTGTCAGCACTTTCAAGGGCCGTTCAGAAGCCAATTGGACTGTACCCGCCTGGGTATCTCTGCTGGTACTGTCTCACCAGTACCTCGCGTCCCATGAAGGAGCTGCACGTTGGTTGTATCGTTTGTGGATACCGTCATTCGTCCTGGTGCTGGCTCTCCGTGTGTATATGGCGATGGATATCGCCCCGCTTCCATTCATTAAAAAAGATGAATTCCACAGGAACCGGGAATGGGCCGAGGCCATCCGGGAGAAAGCGGGGGGAAGGCCGGTGGCCTTTGTCAATTCCTACCAGCGGGCATCACAATACTGGTTTTATTCGGGCGATACCACTTTCTCTTTGAACAATGTATACTACCGTCGTAACAATTACAATTTCTGGCCGCTGGAAGCCAGGTTGCAGGGACGGGACGTGCTGGTGGCTTCACCGGACAACTATGCCTTCTTCCGGGATACGGTCAGGAATACCCGAAAACGGATCGGGTCGGCAACGGTAAACCCATTCTTCTCTTTTTCGCAGGTGGCCATGCTGGGCGGGGAAAGGATTGAAGGGGAAGCATCGCCGGGCGGCAACCGCGTACGCGCGGACCTCCGGGTGGTCATTCCAACGGACCTTCGAGACAGCCCTGCATACACCATGTTTGATACGGCATCCGTTTACCTGACGGTATATTTCCACGACAACGACCCGGGCATGATCATACCGACGGGTTCAAGGCTGAAGGATGTTGCCAACGGTCACCTGAAACTGGATTTCACATTGCCTCCGACTTTACAGAAAGGCAATTACCGGGCCCGTTGGGCCATCGGCTCATCCATTCCGGGATGGCCCAGCGTAAACAGCAGTGCAAGCCGGCTGGTCATCCCCTGAAACAAACCCAGTTATTTAACCAGGGCAAGGACATCCGGGTCCCCGTCGAGATGGCTCATCTGCCGTAATACCCAGGGGTATCGAACCGCCACGTTCCGGGAAAGAGGCTTGATGGTATAGGTCTTGGGATTCGGCAGGCAGGCGGCAATCATGGCCGCTTCCTGGCGGGTGAGTTTTTGGGCCGATTTATTGAAGTGCTTGCGGGCGGCGGCTTCGATACCGAAGACCCCTCGACCCATTTCAGATACGTTCAGGTACATTTGCAGGATCCTCTTCTTGCCCCAGATCATTTCAATCATAAAGGTGAAATACGCTTCGAGCCCTTTACGCAGCCAGCTCCGGCCCTGCCAGAGGAATACATTCTTGGCTACCTGCTGGCTGATCGTGGACGCCCCGCGGACACGGCCGGGTTTCCGCTCATTATAGGCCATGGCTTTTTTGATGCTCTTGAAATCAAAACCTTCATGGTCCGGAAAGAGCTGGTCTTCACTGGCCATCACCGCCAGCTTGGCGTTGGATGAGATTTGGTCCATGGACACATAGTCCCTTTTCAGGCCGTACCCGCTGAAAAGGCTGCCCAGCTGGGTAAGCGTTACGGGCGGATTGATCCATTTAAGGGCGATAATATAGAGGAACTGGAAAACGAAGAGGAACAGGAGGATCTTCCTGGCCAGTTTCCAGGCACGGGATATCAGGTTTTGCACAAGCGTAGTGGCTGTTTCGGGTGCAAAATAAGGAAATGTTCATGGTTCGTGGTTCATGGTTCGTGGGCAATGGTTTCCTGGAAAGCAAGGAAATAGGCAAAACATCCAAAACTAAATCCTCTCCATGAACTATGAACCATGAACGATGAACTCTTCGCTGCTCACGTAAACTTATCGCCCTTAAAAATTACCGCGTACAGGAGGGAAACCCCGAACAGAATCAGGATCGAGCCGGATACCTTGTTGATGATGCCGATGGTGCGGGCGGTGAGTTTATCGCGGATGCGCCCGGCCATCATCACTTTGAAAATATCTGCCAGCATGTTCATTCCGAGGCAAACGGAAAAGATCACGATGCGTTCCCAGATCGTATGCGATGCGGCAAAAGCCGTGGCATTGATCAGCCAGAAAAACATGACGCTGGGGTTCAGGGTATTGATGAAAAATCCGGAGAGGGCGGTCCGGGCAAAGTCAGCCTTGCTGAATGCGGGGATCTCCTCGAAAATTTCAGATTTTAGCCTCACTTTCTTGAAAAAGGCGTAGTAGACGCCCATGGCAACCAGGAAGGCGCTGCCGATATAGCCAATGAGCGAGCTGAATTCCATCAATTGTCTCACAAGCTCGGTAAACATGTTGCTGATCACCACCAGGAACACATCGCTCATCCATACGCCTGCCACAAAACTGAAGCCCCCCCGGTGGCCGTGGTTGATGCTCTGTTTGAGGATGGTAAATATGACAGGCCCTACGGAAAGCGCTAGAATCATGCCTAGTCCCAGGCCTTTGATGATGGCTTCGGTCATACGTGATCGTTGGTCAAATCTTTCCGGTGGCTACAAATTTCTGCCAGTCTTCCAGCATCCTTCCCTTGAGTACCCTGGGGAATTTATGTTGCCCGCCAATCTTGCCTTTGAGCCGCATGAATTCCATGAAGGATTTCTCCGGAAGCACATCCAGTAAAACCTCCCGCAGGGCGCTTTTTCGTTCTACGGCGTAATCGTCGTTCAGCTCGCAGAGTTTTTCGTCGATTTTATTGCGTAGCGCATCGGCATTGATATGGTCGTCACTGGCCACATACCAGTGGTGAGCGAAAAATGACTGGTAAGGAATGCCTGCCACGGTGAATTCCGGAATCTCCACATTAAGTTCCTCACTGGCAAGCTGTACCGCGCGGTTCATATTGTCCACGCTCAGGTGTTCGCCCACCAGGCTCAGGAAATGCTTGGTCCTGCCGGTGATGATGACTTCGCAGCGTTCGAGGTCTGTAAACCGGATGGTGTCCCCGATCAGGTAGCGCCAGGCGCCGGCCGAGGTACTGAGCAGGATGGCGTAGTCCCTGCCTTCTTCCACTTCATGAATCATAAGGGCCCTGGCCTGCTTCTTCAGGTTTCCATCGTGGTCGAAATTTTCATCGTCGAAGGGCACAAACTCGAAGAAAATATGTTCGTTGATGGCCAGCCGCATGCCCTTGCAATCCGGGCGGTCCTGGTAGGCGATGAACCCCTCGGATGCCAGGTAGGTTTCAATATAAATCAACGGATGGGCCAGCATTTTTTCAAAACCTTTTTTATAGGGTTCGAACGCTACCCCGCCGTGCACGAAAAAAGCCAGGTTGGGCCAGATTTCATGGATATTGTTGAGGTTGTACCGCTTGATCACCATTTCCATGCACATTTGTATCCACGCGGGTACGCCCACCACAAAGCCGATATCCCAATTGGGAGCCTGCTCCACGATCGCCTCCAGTTTCCGGTTCCAGTCCCTGGTCTTTCCAATTTTTTTCCCGGGTTTGTAGAAAGGGGAAAACCAGAATGGCGCTTTCTTAACGGTAATCCCACTCAGGTCCCCGGCATAGTAACCGGGTCCTTTCTGCAGGTCTGTACTTCCTCCGAGGGCCAACCAGCCCTTCCCCACCGATTTCCAGGGGATATGCTCATAGCTGCGCAGGGAAAGCAATTGCTTGATCATGATGACCCGGTTCCCCTTCATGAGGTCCTGGGTAATCGGAATGTACTTGCTGGACGCTTCCGAAGTTCCGGAACTCAGCGCGAAGTATTTAATCTTACCGGGCCAGCAAACATCGGGAACACCCTCCAGGGTCTTATGCCACCATTCCTGGTAAATGCCGTTATAGTCGTAGGTAGGTACCAGTTCCTGGAACTTCTTCCCGGGATGACGGCTCAGCAGGATCTCATCGAAATAGTACCGCTGCCCGAATTCCGTGGTGCGTGCTTTTTTCAGCAGCTTCTTCAGCACCTTGATTTGCTGCCGCCGGGGTGAGTTGGCGGGCAGTTTCAGGGCCCGGGCAATCGTTTTAGGCAAGTGTAGATCGATGAGCGACATGTCACGCAATATAAGCCAATATGCAAGATAATGTGCCGGAGCCTGCTTCGCCTACACGAAGGGTATCAAATTCGTTAAAATAACGCCGGCCGCCGGTTTGGGCGGCAGCCATTCCTGCAAGAAATTGCGTCACCCGGACCTGGTAGATCAGGACCGGGAACGCCGGGGTTCCTGCTCGGCCGCCTGCCCGGAGGAAGGGGCCAGCGGAATGGCCTGTCCGGCGGATACCAGGCTGTCGCTACCATTTGCGTGTATGCGTAACCGTATGGCCTTGGGAAGTTTTTCGGAAAGGGCGATGACCTGCCTGTACGGCAGCCCGTTTACACAAAAGGCGATGTCCTGGTAACCTTCATCCGCCAGGTATTGAATCAACTGGCCCGTCCAGGTATCGATGTCCGCGCCCTGGTCCGGTAAGGGGTAGCGCACCATCGGCCGGGATTCGGCAGGCAATGGGTTTTCGATGAGCCTGATCCTGTCAAATTCCTCCGGACCGGCCACAACCACCATGCTTTTACACGGCGGGTGGCTCACAGGGTACAGCGAACGCAGGTACCTGGAGGCTTTTCCAGGAAGGTTTCCCAGGGCGGATAAGCCGCCGCGAACCAGGATGGCCAGCTGGATGCTGAACGCAAAGGCATTGGCTCGCCAGTCGCCATAATGTTTGCGCGCAAAGACAGCCATCGCCCCGTAAAACATCCTCACATAGTTCAGGCTGCCTTTCCGGGTACTTTCACCTTTGAAATGCAGGATCGGGCAAAGCGGGAAATAGATATTCTTCCAGCCGGCCCGGCGAATGCGATAACTCAGGTCGATGTCCTCGCCATACATGAAATAGTCTTCGTCAAATCCGCCTGTCCGCTCGATAACCGCCCTCCGAACCATCATGAAGGCGCCGGCCAGCACATCGGTTTCATGTACTTGTGCCGGATCCAGGTGCCCCATATGGTACCTGGCAAAAACCGGGGATCGTGGAAAAAGGGTAGCCAGTCCCGTTAGTTTGTAAAGGGCCGTCACGGGGTCCGGGAAACCTCGCTTGCTCTCCCGAAGGAAATCCCCGCTGCCGTCCAGCATGCGCATGCCCAGGGCGCCGGCGTCAGGATGCGTGTCGAGGTACTGGAGGCATTTGAGGAAACAATCCTCCGGCAGGATAGTGTCCGGGTTCAGGAACAAGATGGCATCGCCCCGGCAGTCCTTCAGCGCTCGGTTATTGGCTTTTGAAAATCCAAGGTTGACATCACTCCAGTAGAAAACCACTTCCGGGAAGCGGGGCGCCAGGTAGGCGCGGCTCCCGTCCGTGGAGGCGTTGTCCACCACCCGGATATCCAGGTCCAGCCCTATTCCGGCCTTGCGGACCGACCAAAGGCATTGTTCCAGGAAATATTTGACATTGTAGTTGACGATTATGACCGAGAGGGATGTCATCCGTCCCAAAATAGTTATTTTACAGGACGCTTGTCAAAAGCCAGCGTCCACTATGAGATTTCTGTTGGTCCTCCTGTTTTGTATGCAACTGCTGCCGCTTTCCGGCCAGGAGATCAAAACCTACAAAGTCAATCCGGGACAAAAAGTGTATGACGCGATCCCGCCGGCTGAACGGTATGCCTACCCTGATTTTGAGAGCGGGCTGGTGAATTTCCGGAATGGCCGGCTGGGAGGCGGACGCATGAATTACAACGCGATCCTGGCCGAGATGGAATTCATCAGCGACAAGGGGGATACCCTCGGCCTGGACGACCGCGAAACCATCCGGACGATTGTCATCAGTTCTGATACTTTCTTTGTGGACAAACGCTATTTGCAGAAAGTTGCCCGTGAAGGGAAGCTGGTATTGGCGCGAAGCCGCGTGATCATGATGAGCAATCACCGGAGGGTAGGCGCCATGGGCCAGGAATCCGATGCGTCCGTGGATGCATTTACGGCTCTTTCTTCCAGCGGCAGCCCCCTGAAAACAATGGTGGCCCAGGAAATCCTGACCTTTAAGGAACACATAACCTATTACCTGGGCGATGCCTTCGGTTCCTTCAGGCAGATCAATAAGAAGAACCTCTCGGCCATGTTTGGTAGCCATAAAAAAGAGCTGGAGAAATACATGGATGAGCAACACCCGAATTTTGTGAAAGAAGAAGATATGCGGAAGATGCTCTCTTTCCTGGCAGGGCTGGATTAATTTGTCCGGCCTCCATTAAAAACCGATAGCTGGTTTTAAACTTTGTCTTATGATACAACAACAAAAACTCGGCAGCCAGGGACTGGTAGCATCCCGCCTGGGATTGGGCTGCATGGGCATGAGTGAATTTTACGGACCGCATGACGATACAGAATCCCTGGCCGTGATCGACCGGGCCCTGGAACTGGGGATCAATTTCCTGGATACGGCCGATGCCTACGGACCGTATACGAATGAAATACTGGTAGGCAGGGCGATCAAAGGCAGGCGGGATCAATTTGTGGTGGCCACCAAGTTTGGTTTCGTGCGGGACCCGGCCAACAGCCAGTTCCGGGGTATGAGTGGAAAAGCGGCCTATGTTCAACAAGCCTGCGATGCCAGTCTGAAGCGGCTGGACATCGACACCATCGACCTGTATTACCTGCACCGGGTAGACCCCGAGACCCCGATTGAGGAAACGGTTGGGGCGATGTCTCGCCTGGTGGAGCAGGGAAAAGTGCGTGCGCTGGGGCTGTCAGAGGTAAGCGTTCCCACCCTGGAACGCGCCGGAAAAGTTCATCCCATCAGCGCCGTACAGACGGAGTATTCGCTCTGGACCCGCGACCCGGAAATTGACATGCTTTCTTACTGCAGGGATCATGACATTGCTTTCGTGGCCTACAGTCCGTTGGGCAGGGGTTTCCTGACCGGTAAGATACGATCGCTCAATGACCTTGCCCATGATGATTGGCGCCGGAACGCACCCCGCTTCAGTGCCGAGAATTTCGTCAGGAACCAGGCCCTCGCCAACGTGGTGGTGCGGATCGCCGGCCGCAAAGGATGCACACCCGCCCAACTGGCGCTTTCCTGGGTGATGGCCCAGGGAGAACATATTTTCCCGATTCCCGGTACCAAGCGGTTGAAATACCTGGAAGACAATGCCGGCGCGGCCGATATCCGGTGGACGCCCGAAGAACTTGCCGAAATCGCTTCTTTTTTCCCGCCGGATGCCGCGTCAGGTACACGCTATACGGAAGGGGGGATGCGGATTGTTAATGCGTGAAATGTTCGATGTTCAATGTTGCGTGTTCAGTGTCGAGCATGGTGTGTTTGTGGTGTAAGGAAGGCGATCCGCAAAAGAACTGCTGCATATATTGCAGTACCTATATCTACCATCTTTTAGTGCCAAGTCATATTCAGGCCTTTACACCCCATTCCAAAAACACCCAACTTTGAGTATTGAACATCAACCATTGAACACGCAACACGCTTATGCCTGAAACGAATACATATGATGCGATTGTCATCGGCTCCGGGATATCCGGCGGCTGGTCGGCCAAGGAACTCTGCGACCGCGGCCTGAAGACCCTCGTCCTGGAAAGGGGACGGATGGTGGAACACGTCAAAGACTATCCCACCACGAATATGGACCCCTGGCAATTCAAACACCGTGGACGTATAGACGAAATCATACGCGAGAACCCGGTGGTGGGTCGCTGCTATGCCTTTGATGAAGCCACGCAGCATTTTTTCGTGAAAGACAAGGAACATCCCTACGTGCAGGAGAAGCCCTTCGACTGGATCCGCGGTTACCAGGTGGGAGGCAAATCCCTGATCTGGGCCAGGCAGACCCAGCGCTGGAGTAAGTATGATTTCGAGGGGCCCGGACGCGACGGTTTCGCGGTGGACTGGCCGATTCGTTATGAGGACATCGCCCCCTGGTACAGTCATGTGGAACGCTTTGCCGGGATCAGCGGCGATAAAGATGGGGTGGACACCTTGCCGGACGGTGAGTTCCTGCCGGCCTTTGAGATGAACTGCGTGGAAAAGGATATCCGCGACCGGATCAAAGCGGCCTACCCGGACCGGTATGTTGTCCAGGGACGTTGCGCACACCTGACCAAACCCAACCCGATCCATACGCAGCAGGGCAGGGCACAATGCCAGGCCCGTCATCTTTGTTACAGGGGTTGTCCTTTCGGGGCCTATTTCAGCTCCAATTCATCCTCCCTTCCATGGGCGATGAAAACAGGCAACCTCACGATCCGGCCTGACAGCGTGGTGCATTCCATCATTTACGATGAACAAAAGCAGAAGGCAGTAGGCGTCCGGGTGATCGATGCCCATACAAAAGAGGCGAAGGAGTTTTTTGCGAAGCTGATCTTCGTAAATGCCGCCTGCCTTAATACAAACCTGATCCTGTTAAATTCCACTTCCCGCAGGTTTCCAAACGGGCTCGGAAACGACAGCGGCCTATTGGGCAAATACATCGCCTTTCATGTGTACCGCGGCTCGGTATCTGCGGTTTTCGAAGGGTATGAGGACAAGTATTACTATGGCCGGCGCCCCACGGCCGTGATGATGCCGAATTTCCGGAACGTGCACAAGCAGGAAACAGACTTCCAGCGCGGTTATATGGTCTTTTACAGTGCTGACCGTTCCGGCTGGCAAGGGGGAGCCGGTATGGATGGTATTGGAGCGGAATTGAAGGACAAGTTGCTTGAACCGGGCCAGTGGGGCGTCTTTATGATGATGCAAGGGGAAAATATTCCGCAGGAATCAAACCATGTACGCCTGCATCCGGAACTGAAGGATGCCTGGGGTATCCCCCAACTGGTGACCAGCGTGGGCTACTCGGAGAACGATGAAAAAATCATCCGGGACTTCCACGCGCAGGCATCGGAAATGCTGGAGAAGTCCGGCTGTAAAAACATTCAAGTGGCCGATACCCGCCAGGCGCCCGGGCTGGATATCCATGAAATGGGCGGCGTGCGGATGGGCCGCGATCCGAAGACATCCCTGCTGAATGGATGGAACCAGTTGCACCATTGTCCCAATGTGATCGTGTCTGACGGCGCTTGTATGACATCAACCAGCACGCAGAACCCATCCATCACGTATATGGCGCTCGCAGCCCGCGCCGCGAACCATGCGGTGGATGAGCTAAAGAAACGGAATCTCTAGAATTTCCCCGGTCATGTGGAAATGATGAATCCCCTGATTCATGCGCTCAATGGATTCTAGTCTTGTACCATAAACTTGGGATTGTCCAGCGTGTGGTTCAGCCGTAGGTTTGAACAGTCAGCCGCTTTGCCTGCAGCAACGGCGATTATTCAAACCAAACTAAAATCTATGACACGCACATTACTGCACCGCGTCCTGTTGCCGATTGTCACGGCAGGGTTGATTGTTTTTTCCGCTTGCGAGAAATCCGATGTTTCGGCCGACAAGGAACTGCTTGCCGGCGAAGTTGGCCAGGCCAAAGGAGAAAAAGCCGCCAGGGCTTTCAAAGCCGATACAAAAACCCGGTATCGCTTCGCGCCGATATTCGGTCCGGCTATTCCCGTAGTTGTGGACGGGGTTACCTACGATGGCACCGCCTATGTGCCCGGGGATGGCGAGGGCAATGCCACCCATATGGGCAGGGTGACCACCTATTTCAACCAGCTGTCCTATGTCCCGCAAGGGGCGGATCCCGTGACCACACCACCGGCAGGTTCCGTGGCGGCACCTGTTGCGGACGTACCATCCTATCCCTTCTTCCTTCCACCCCCTCCTCCTGGTCAGCCGATTGATTTCTCCCGGCTGGCTGGCCTTGTCACCAGTCTTCCTATCCCGGCAGAAATTGATGGACTAGTGATCAATACCATGTTCGTCAATGACAAGAATGAAGCAGTCTTCGGCGCTTACGTAGGCAGCAGTTTTATACGCCCTGAATCTCCCACCCGCTTTGTTTTTGGCGGAAAGGGTCGCTTCATGGGAGGGACTGGAAAATTCACCGGGGCCACCGGGGAATTCGATTACCTGGGGTATTTCAATCCCCAAAACCAGGATGATGCGGCGTACACTGTGGACGGCTGGATAAAATACTAATCGTGTTGCTAACCTGTGCAGGGGAGGGGAAACCCTCCCTTTTTTTAAACTTTCCGGTTTTTTGGCAACGAACCATATTCCGGGTTGAGCCACTGGCAGGAAGGGGAGATGTCCGGAGATGCGCTGGTTATGAGAGTCTACAACCCGGTACAGAAAGCTGACGGAACGGACTATACCAAAAACTGGAAGCCGTTTGTTGAAAAACGCGTGAAGCTTCACTAACTTTCTGTTGGACGACCGGTCCAGCCGCATGAGAATTCACCAAGGGATTTTAATGAGATTTTATGGCTGCCACATGGCTGCGGCAAAGCTATTGCTGGTCTTCTTAGGGTTTTTGTCCCTGCGCGTGTCTGCGCAAGTTGATCAGCGATCGACGGTCTCCTGGAAGCCCTCGTTACTGGGCACCGAACAGGGCTTGTCATCCAATTTCTGTTATGCGATTGCACAGGATCGCAAAGGATTTCTCTGGATAGGCACCCACGACGGTTTAAACCGGTACGATGGATACGCGTTTCGGGTATATCGCCATATTCCTTCTGATCCCCATTCCCTGCCGGGCAATACCATCACCGCCGTACAGGCAGACCACCGCAACCGGGTTTGGGTCATCGCCGATGGCATACTGGCATTTTTTGATCCGGATAAAGAGCGCTTTGTTACCATGCGTTACCCCGGGTTGGCCAACGGCGTTCGACAGATCTTTGTAACGCCCGACGGCTACCTCCTGGTAGCGGGCAGTACACCTGCCCTGGTCAACCTGGACAACCTGGAACCGGTTGCCCTGGGCCTGCGGTCGCTGCTGCCCGATGCCGAACAACCATACGCGGAGAGACTGCGTTACGGCACATCATCCCGCGGGGAATTGATTGCCGTGCAGACCTGCGGCCGGCAACTGCATTGGTTTTCCTTCAACCCTGTCACCAAGCGCTTTCAGCTGGTCCGAAGTTTTACCATCGCGCAACCGGAAGCATTGATCACCCCGGTCGTCAGTGTAACAACCGACCGGCATGGACGGCTACACCTGGTGTTTTCCGACTACTATCCCGTCGTGCTGGATGCGCGGGATAGCATGATTCGCCTGGAGCTTTCGCCCTGGACCGCCGTCCACGTCCTGCAAGACCAGGAAGGCGCGATGTTCTACAGCACCGAATTGGGGCTATTTGTTCGGCAGGGAGAAGCAGGGCATCTACCGGGCAAGCTATCCATGGTGATCCCTGCCGAAGTGATCCGATATGGATTCCAGGATCAGACGGGTATGCTTTGGTTTGCGAGCAGCACAGGAATATTCCGGGTAGATCCCATGCAACGGCATGTCCGGCATTTCGGTGAGCAGAATGGCAAACTCGTTGACGACTTTGTCATGAGCCTGGTCAGGATGCCGGATGGGCGTGTTTGCGTGGATTATTTCGGACGGCGTCAATATACCATGATCGACCCGCTCACAGGCCAGGTCACCCATTTGCCGTTGAGC
>JALOMP010000132.1 GCA_025455365.1 Chitinophagaceae bacterium
CCGGCGGTTCCGGATTCGGCATCATGGCAATCGTTACAGCCATCCACAGGGGGTTCATCACGCGCGCACAGGGCCTGGAAAGGATGCAGCGCATTGTCACATTCCTGAAAGACAAAGCACAGACCTTTCACGGCGCTTACCCACACTGGCTCAACGGCACAAGCGGCGCCGTGATCCCATTCAGCGCCAAGGACGACGGGGCAGACCTGGTAGAGACGTCCTTCCTGGTACAGGGACTCCTGTGTGCCCGGCAGTACTTCAGTGATGCCGGCGCGGCGGAAACAACCCTGAGAAACGATATCAATACCATCGCCAACAGGGTGGAGTGGAACTGGTTCCGAAAGAATAACGAAGACGTGCTGTACTGGCACTGGAGTCCAAACTACGCATGGGACATGAACCACAAAATACAGGGATGGAACGAATGCCTGGTCACCTATGTTCTGGCCGCCGCTTCAACGAATTTCGACATTCCAGCCCCTGTCTACACCAGCGGCTACGCCCGCGGTGGCGGCATGATGAACGGCAACCAGTATTACGGGTATACCCTTCCGTTAGGTGAACCCTGGGGAGGTCCCCTATTCTTCTCCCACTATTCCTTCCTGGGTATAAATCCCAATGGCCTGTCAGACGCCTATGCCAATTACCGGACACAGAATGAAAACCATAGCCGGATCAACTATACCTACTGCCGCAGTAACAGCGACTTCAAGGGATATAGCGACTCCGTCTGGGGCCTGACGGCCAGCGACATACCCGGCGGCTACACCGCCTCCTCCCCAACAAACGACAGGGGCGTCATCGCGCCCACCGCCGCCCTTTCGTCTTTTCCCTACACACCCGCTGAATCCATGGCAGCCCTGAAGTTCTATTACTATGTATTGGGCGATAAGATCTGGAAAACCTATGGGTTTACCGATGCGTTTTCGCTGAAGGAACCCTGGTTTGCCGATTCATTTCTCGCCATCGACCAGGGGCCGATCATCGTGATGATTGAAAACTACCGGAGCGGCCTGTTATGGGATCTTTTCACCAGCTGCCCGGAGGTGAAAAAAGGCCTTCGCACATTGAATTTTACCGCTCCGTACCTGTAAAACGGAGAGACACCAGGGGATTCCGCTTTATTCAACCCTGCGACTTCTTCTTCGGCTTGATCAGCACCTTCTTCTTCGCATTGAGATGCTTGAGGTCGATCGAGGACTCAAAACTGGTATGAACCATCAGGTGCATCATATCGGCTGCAAGCCGTATATCGCAGGAATGTACTTTCAGGCTGTCCACATGCACATCGATCGTCTTGCCGGTTTTCCCCCTGGCAATCGCATTCTCAATGATCAGGGGCACTTTGTCAATCAGGTTCCCCATGCCCATGGTGAGGTAGGTTTGTACCGTATCACGCAGCATATCGTGCAGCAGGGCGTCTCCCGTACTCAGGAGCAGGTTGGATGATTTCATTTCGAACTGGAAATTTCCCAGGGACATTTCCTGTGTGACCGAATCAAAGCCGGGCTTCCCGGTGGCAGCCAGTACCCCATTGACATCGCCCGATACTTTGACGGCAACGGTCAGCCCTGAATCGGACGCATACACCCGTATGCTATCGAGTTTCGCGGATTTTCGTTTGGTATGAAAGTCCTTCCCTTTCATCATCTTGTTGAGATCTGCATTGATCTCGTCAAAATTTGCAAATGCATATAGGTTAACGTCGGAGAAGTTTGAACCCGATTTTATGGGCCGGAATGCCGGCAATGCTTTAGGTTTCGACTGCATCCGGATGTCGTTCAGGATCGACACTTTGGCATGGATCACGGTATGGCAGACGATATCCTCCTCGCCGATGAAAAAATCGCCCGCTATGTTGTTGCAATTGAACTGCAGGTAGACTTCGGGTGGCTTCTTATGGATGGGAATCGGCTTCTGCAGGTCCGCCCATATCTTGCCCACCGGCTTGTCCAGGGACACGGCCTTATTGATCCCCTGGTCGATCATTTTCGTGAGCTTCTCTTCATTCTTAAAGATCGCTTCCTCTACTTTTTCCGTGAGGTTCACTTTTACGCCTGCAATTTCCAGTATGGGAGGTTTGACCCATTGGGTTTTTAGCAGGTCAAACTGCGTAACCAGGTGCCAATCTGCATGCAATGCTACGGGTGTCCGTAGTTCAAGTATCACTTCCGTTACAACCGGTTTTATACCCTTGGTAACCAGGTTCAGCCTTGATTTCTGGATGGTGGCCGTGACCTGCAAGGGGAAACGGCAGATCAATTCATTGGATGATCCCTTCAGGCTGATATTGCTGACTTTTGCCAGTTCAATTTTTACTTCGTCTTTCTCGTTTTTCAGGGGATTTACCGTTGCCGTCAGGAACTGCCCGCGGATCAACTGGTTGATGAAATTTTCCAGCTCTTTGACCGAATAGGTAACCGGAATCCGGAATGTGGAGGGTGGGATATTGATGGCCAGCGTATCCTTTAAAGCAGTGGGCAACTTTTTCTCTTTACCCCCTTTGCATCCGCCGGAAAAAATTACCGACCCTACGCCCCAAAAAAGTAAAAGGAAAAAAAGCAAATGCCTGTTCATGGTTTCCCCTATTTGCCGGAAGGTACACAAGGGTTGCAAGACTGGCAAGGATTTACCGTTACACGCATTCAACAATCATGCTCCATGGCTGAAACAATGCTTAATTTCATAGCCTGATGAATACGGACTTATTTGGCAACCTGGCAGATCCCTCGAAGAACCTTCTTCCCTTTGACGGGACGGTACTTTACCATGGGCAAATCTTTTCCCGGCAGGAAGCGGACGATCATCTGAGATCGCTGCTGGCTGACGTTGAATGGCGAAACGATGAAGCGTTTATCCTGGGAAAGGTGATCGTAACCAAGCGGAAAGTTGCCTGGTATGGCGATCGTCCATTCCAATACACGTACTCCCGGATGACCAAAACAGCACTCCCCTGGAACCCGGAACTGCTTACCCTGAAAATGGCTGCCGAAGAAGCAACCGGCGAAACGTATAACTCCTGTCTCCTCAACCTTTATCATACCGGCGAAGAAGGAATGGCCTGGCATAGTGATGGGGAGCCTGACCTGAAAAAAAATGGCGCCATTGCATCCCTGAGTTTCGGCGCCGAACGGAATTTCGCTTTCAAACACAAACAAACAGATCAAAAAGTCTCCGTAATGCTGGAACACGGCAGCCTGCTGGTCATGAAGGATACCACGCAACAGTTCTGGCTGCACAGACTCCCGCCCACTACAAAGGTCAGGACACCCAGGGTGAACCTGACCTTTCGTACCATCGTTGAGCCCTAAAGGAAAATGAAGCAACAGCACCGTCTTCCCGGGACATCCGCGATCAAGAATTACGTACCTTCCCGCCTTATTCTAAAGGCCTGAACCATGATCCAACAATTCATTAAAGTCCGGTACATTTTCCTGTTAGGCGTCATTTTCGTCCTGCTGAATTCAATCCTATTCCTGGTAGCGGCTGTTATAAAATCATTCCATGGTTACCGCATTTTCCTGGAGCATGGGCTCGAACATGGGAATCCACGACCCGGGGTTTACCTGCTGGAAAGCCTCGACCTCCTGCTGATCAGTATCGTATTCTTTATTCTTGGTTTCGGCATCCTGAAGATTTTCATACTCTCGGATGAGGTAGATGAAAAACATCCGCACTGGCTTCAAATGAAAAACTTCATGGACCTGAAGGCGCTGCTATGGGAAACCATCCTCGTTACCCTGATGATTTTCGCTTTTACGAGAATCGTTTCCAGCCAGGAGGCCCTGACGGTTCAATCGTTGATCCTCCCCGGGATCATCGTAATGCTCTCCCTGGGATTGTTCATTATGAAGAAGGCGAACCAGCACTGACAACCGATCTCTTTGTAAGCGCATAAAAAAGGTGCCGCCGGTCAGATCATTGGCCGGCGGGCCAGTACTGTATCTAAACCCCGTATTTCTTCTTGAGGTAGCCAAGGGCCATCCCATAGGCCTCTTTGGCCTGGGTCTCATCGTATTTGGGGTTACTCGGATTGGCGAATCCGTGCACGCCGGAAAATATCTTGTATTCAAGTCCTTTGCCGGCCGTTTTCATATTGGCGGCGAATTCCTCGATGATCTCCTTGGAAATATATTGCTCCGTGGCAAACAGGCCCAGCACATCGCTGTTCAGCGTCTTCAGTTTCTCCACGTCTTTCACCGGCATCCCATAATACATCACAGAGCCAACGTTATTTTTACCACCAAGAATGGCCGATTTCAGCGACCATCCACCACCAAAACACCACCCAACATTGGCTACCTGCGCCTTGGAACCAGCATGGGCATAAGCCGCTTTAACGATATTCTCCAGCCGGGCTTCCTGTACTCCCTGCATGAGCTTGCCGGCCTCCTGCGGATTGCTGGTAACCTTGCCATCGTACATGTCCAGGGCGATCACGTTCACGACCCCTCCCAGGTCTTCGTAAAATTTATCGGCTTCCTTCTTAATGTGCTCGTTCAGTCCCCACCATTCCTGGTAGACGAAAAGCCATTTATTGGATTTCTTTTTAGCTTTCAGCAAGTATGCGCTGGCATCCTGGCCGTCGGCCGACTTCAACTTCACCATTTCGCCTTTGGCTTGGTAATTGATTTTCAAAGGCGACAAATGCAGGGCCTGGAAAGCCGGATCCGAAGCAAAAACAGCCATATCGTCCGGAAGCACGTCCGGGTGGCAATACACATACTCACGCTCCTTTGTTTCCGGGGCGTTGACGCGAATGAACCCTGATACCATCAGCAGGGCGGTAAAAGCGGCAAAGAATAACTTGTACATGGTCTGCAGATTTTGTTGGTTGAGAAAGAGAAATTAACCCTATTCAGCGACATTTGGTTGAGTTCGCCAGAAAAAAACATTGATTGTACAACGATGCGATCCCCGCCGGGACCGGCCGGAACCTTGTGCATCTCATGGGCGAACTTTAACTTTTGAGCACGTCCGTTGGTAACCTATGTTACGGTCGTTTTTCACCGGATAATGGAACTTCATGCCAACTATTTTAAGTGAACCTTGAAAATTTCGGCTATGAAAAATTCTTCCCAATACCTGCGTATGCTTTTGGCAGCATCCGTTTCCATCTTTGCTTTCACCGCATGTGATAAGGATGAATCCGCCCCGGCAAGCACCGGAAACAACAATTACAGCGCCCAGGTCAACAACCTGCCAAAAGAAGCCCTAAGCACCGTTGAAAGTACCAGCCTTTCATTTATGCGCGAGGAGGAAAAGCTGGCTAGGGATGTATATACATATCTATACGAATACTGGGGATCCAAGATTTTCAACAATATCGCCTCCAGCGAGCAAACCCATATGGATGCCGTTTTACTCCTGTTACAGAAATACGCATTACCTGATCCCGCCGCCGGACTCGTTCCCGGGGAGTTTAAAAATCCTGCTTTGCAGAATTTATACAGGGATCTAATCGCCCAGGGTAAAAAATCCATCCTGGATGCCTATGTCGTAGGCGCTACCATCGAAGACCTTGACCTCTATGATTTGTACAACGCACTGGAACAAGTGGATAACCAGGATATAACCTATGTATATGAAAACCTGGCAAAGGGCAGCCGCAACCACCTGAGATCGTACTACCGTAACATCCTGAACGCCGGGGGCACATACATACCTCAATTTATCAGCCAGGCTGAATTTGACGAGATCATCAGCAGTCCCATGGAAACCGGATTTTAGGGTTCCGGCAATCACAGTTTTTCCAAATGTCATGATTTTCACAAAAGCCTGACCTGTCCATCGGAAGTGACATATATCACATAGACATTTAGCATGAAAAGGTAATTTCATCCCTTGAATAAATATGTGAAATCCCTGCAGGCCGGAAGTTTGCTCCGCATCCATCGCTTCAGGCCCGTCTGGGTACTGGCCTTGATTGCTCTGTCCATCTCCTTTTTCACCAGGATATTGTTGTTCGGCATTTCCGCCGGTGGCGCCGACTGGTCTGCCTCGGAAATCTTCGGGTTGATCGCCCGGGGGACGCTCTTTGACCTCTCGAGCACTGCTTATATCCTGGTACCCATGGTCCTACACCTTGGCCTGATCAATGAAACGATATACCGAAAACCCTGGCGATGGGCTTTCCCGGGAATACTGATCGTGTTGATGAGCCTTGTAGCATTCACCAACGTCATCCCGGTCGAATTCAACAAGGATATCCCCAAAGTGGTTATCGCTTATATCGCCCTGCGCTCGGCCATATTCCTTTTCCTGGGTTTTAAAGGTCGGGAATACCGAAACGCATGGAGGCTTCGACTGGTGTATACCGACCTTTTCCTGTTCACTTTCCTCTTGCTGTTTAACGCGGCGAGTGAATATTTCTTCTGGGATGAATTCTCCACGCGCTACAATTTCATCGCCGTGGACTACCTGGTCTATACCAATGAAGTCATCGGCAATATCCGCGAATCCTACCCAATTTTACCGATCATCGCCTTCATCGGTGGAGCCGCTGCCGGGATTGTTTACCTGGTGCGCCACGATATTCAGCCAACTTTTCATGTGGCCCCCACCCTTGGCCAGAAAACGGCGTATATGTTTTTTTTCCTATCCCTACCGGTATTATCCTTTTTCGGCGTCAATACGGCATGGAAACAGTTCAGTCAGAACGAATTTGCCAATGAACTCGCCGGGAACGGCCTGTATGATTTCGGGCATGCATTTAGGCACAATGAACTCGAATTTGAGCGGTTTTATGATACGATTCCCGAGTCCGAAGCCTTCGCGCTGACCCGTTCGACCCTGGCCGAACCGAATGTGCTTTTTACGAACCATACGCCATATTCCGTTGAACATACGGTTGTGTATGACGAACCCGAAAGAAAACTGAACGTCGTACTCATCAGCGTTGAAAGCCTCAGTGCAGATTTTCTGGGCGTATTTGGCAACAAAAAGGGATTGACGCCCAACCTGGATACGCTGGCTGAAAAAAGTTTGTTCTTTACCAGGCTCTACGCCAGTGGAACCAGGACGGTAAGGGGCCTGGAAGCATTAAGCCTGTCCATCCCTCCCCCGCCGGGACAAAGCGTGATTAAAAGGCCGAACAATAAAAACATGTCTACCATCGGCTCCGTGTTCCGTGCCAAGGGCTATACCACGCAATATATTTACGGCGGATACGGCTATTTTGACAACATGAGTGATTTCTTCAACGGGAATGGCTACCAGGTTATTGACCGGACGGCACTAAAACAGGAAGATATCCATTATGCCAATATTTGGGGCGTAGCCGATGAAGATCTTTTCAACCTTGCATTGCGCCAGCTGGACTCCAATGACCATGCAGGCAAACCTTTTTTCTCACATATCATGACGGTCTCGAACCACCGGCCTTATACCTATCCTGAAAACCGGATTGATATTCCACCCTCCAGGCAATCAAGGGACGGCGCTGTAAAATACACGGATTACGCCATCGGCCAGTTCCTTAAGGAAGCATCTTCCAAACCCTGGTTCAGGGAAACCGTTTTTATCATCGTAGCCGATCACTGCGCGTCCAGTTCCGGTAAAGTGCAGCTACCCATAAATGGATATCATATTCCCATGATGATCTATGCGCCCAAATACCTGGAGCCGGCGGTCAT
>JALOMP010000133.1 GCA_025455365.1 Chitinophagaceae bacterium
TTCTTGATTTCCAGGGCGTACTGCTCGATAACGGCCGGGTCCAGTCCGTAGTTATTATCGCCCATTAAAGATTCACCGGAAAGTTTGAGAAGGATTCGCTTGTAAACTGGCTGCATGCGTCAAAGATACAATCTGGCCTGAATCCGCCGGGCAAAAAAAATCCGTCCCCACAACATATGGGGACGGACCTGTATCATTCGATTGAATGCAATCTATCCGAGTGCGATACGCTTGAAGCTTGATACCTTCAGACCGGCGTCCACAGACTTGAGGTAATCAGCCACACTGATGCCGCCGTCTTTCACGAAGGCCTGTGCCAGCAGGGTGCTTTCCTTGAAGAATGCATTCAGTTTGCCTTCGGCGATCTTGTTGATCATTTCCTCGGGCTTACCCGCCATCTTGGGATCGTTCTTGATCTGATCCAGCACGATGGATTTCTCACGCTCCACAACCTCTGCCGGAACCGACGCAGCGTCAACAGCCACCGGGTTCATGGCGGCGATCTGCATGGCCACATTCTTGCCGGCTTCCGCAGCTTCCTTGTTCAGGCCCACGAGCACGCCCATACGGTTGGCGCCGTGGATATAGGACGAAACAAAATCGGCATCAATACGCTCGAACTTGGAGATGCCAATTTTTTCGCCAATGCTGGCGAGCTTGTCATTAACCAGGTCAGCGATCCGGGCGCCATTGATGGCCACACCATTCAGTTCGTCAACGCTCTTGACATTATTTGCCACGGCCGCATCCATGATGCTTTGGGCAAAAGCAACAAAATCCGCATTCTTGCTCACGAAGTCGGTTTCGCAACTGAGGCAAAGCGCGATGCCGGTCTTGTTATCGGCCGTGGTCTTTGCCAGCACAACACCTTCCTTCGCTTCCCGGTCGCCACGGAGGGCGGCTACTTTCTGGCCTTTCTTGCGCAGCCAGTCGATGGCGGCTTCCATATCCCCGTTGGTTTCGGTGAGGGCTTTGCGGCAGTCCATCATGCCGGCACCGGTCATCTGGCGCAGCTTGTTGATATCAGCGGCGGTAATCGTTATGGTTGACATATTGTTCTCCGGTCCCGGATCGCTCCGGGACACTTTGTTTTAATGAAAGATCGGTTTCAAATCGAACCGGGATGATCCCGGAAACAGCCTACTTCTTCTGGGCCGGCCTGCGTCCGCCACCGCCGGGTCCGGCGATACGACGTTTGGGCATCGGCTTGCCACCACCGCCACGGCGTGCACCACTCTTGTCTTCTTCTTCTTCCAGGGCGAAGCGCGGGGCCTTATCCGTATTCTCTTCTACTTCCTCGCCTTCGTCGGCTTTCTCCGCCTGCCTTTCTGCAAGTCCTTCCGCGATGGCGGCCGTAATGTAGTTGGCGATAATGGCGATCGATTTCGTAGCGTCATCATTGGCCGGAACAGGGTAGTCCACCTTGTTGGGATCGCAATTGGTATCCACCATCCCGAACGTGGTGATGCCCAGGCGCTTTGCTTCCGCCATGGCAATATGCTCATGGCCGATATCGATGATGAACAGCGCAGCCGGAACACGTCCCAGCTGGGCGATGCCGCCCAGTACCTTCTCCATCTTATCCCTGTCGCGGGACAGCTGGAGACGCTCTTTCTTGGTGATGTTGTCAAAACTGCCGTCGCCCAGCATCTTCTCGATGCTCTGCATTTTCTTCACGCTCTTACGAACCGTGTTGAAGTTGGTCAGCATGCCACCCAGCCAACGCTCGGTTACGTAAGGCATGTTGACGCGCTGTGCGCACTCGGTCACGATTTCCTTGGCCTGCTTCTTGGTGCCAACGAACATGATCTTCTTGCCGCTCTTGGCGATGGCTTTCAGGGCAGATGCTGTTTCCTGCAGGCACTCAACGGTCTTGTTCAGGTCGATGATATGAATGCCCTTTTTCTCTGCATAGATATAAGGCAGCATCTTGGGATTCCACTTCTTACGCAGGTGTCCGAAATGCACCCCTGCTTCCAATAACTGCTGTTGTAACGAAGTGTTATTTTCCATTGTATTGTTTGTATGAATAGTTGAATAATGATTTGGCCTGGATAGCGTCCGGTATTAGCGTTTGCTGAACTGGTAGCTTCTGCGGGCTTTCTTCTTACCGAATTTCTTCCTTTCCACACCACGAGGGTCACGGGTGAGCAGGCCGGCTGCTTTCAGCAGGGGACGCCATTCCGGGTTCAGGTCAATCAATGCGCGGGAAATCCCCAGCTTGGCCGCTTCCGCCTGGCCCTTTTTGCCACCGCCGGTAGCATTGATCTGGATGTCGAACTTACCACCCGCATCGATCGTAGCGATGGGCAGTTCCACCTGGTTCTGCAGGTATACCTGCGGGAAATAGGCTTTATAATCAAGGTCGTTCACGATGATCTTACCGTCCCCCTTGCTCAGGAACACGCGGGTAACGGCTTCTTTTCGGCGACCAACAGCATTTTTTTGCTTTTCCATGTATCAGTTTTTTGGAATCTTTTTAGAATTTGAATTCAGCGGGTTGTTGTGCGCCATGCGGGTGTTTGTCGCCTGCATATACGAACAGCTTCTTGAACATCTGCCTTCCGAGACGGTTCTTCGGAAGCATACCCTTCACGGCACGCTCTACGATCTGTTCCGGACGACGCTTGATCAGGTCCCTGGCGATTTCAATCTTCTGACCGCCGGGATAACCGGATACGTGCTGGTATTCCTTCTCATCCATTTTGTTGCCGGTGAACTTTACTTTGTCGGCATTGATAACGATGACATAATCTCCGCAATCAACATGGGGCGAATAGTAGGCTTTGTTCTTTCCGCGCAGAACGGCGGCGATTTTGCTACAAACGCGTCCCACAGTTTGATTGGTCCCGTCCACAACGTACCACTTACGTTGTACGGAAGCTGCATTTGGGTGCTTGGTGGTAAAATGTAAATTGCTCATACTGTTTAATTACAGGGTATTTCCCTGGTGATCAATCACTACCGCCATCCCGGTAGCGCCCCCGGATTTTCCCGAAGGGAGCGCAAAGGTAGGGTATTAGGCCCTTACGAGCCAAGGAATCCAGGCTCTTTTTTAACAAGCACCTTTGTAACTCATTGATTTTCAATAATATTTTTGCATATATTTTGAAGTCATTCCAGTCTATGGGGCTTCTTGCAGGATCAAAAAGGGGGTGAATCCCAATCCACAATAGCTGCGTAGTGACGGGTAATAGATTAACTTGCGAAGCGTATGAAATTATCTTTCCCATCCATGTTGTCCGGGCTTTTCATGCCCCTTACCCTGCTCACCGTCTCCTGCAACCGCCAGCCATCCATCAAATCCGTGGAAGCGTCTTTTGGTGCGCTGCGTTCCGTGGAACACCTTTCAGACCCGCAAAAGGTTGCCCGCTGGATGAAGCCCTGGAGCGAGATGCCCAGGAGCAGCCTGCAATTTTCCCCCAACAGCATCATATCCGGGGGCGACACCCTGCTGATCCTGCCCAAATCGGCTGTTGACATCGCCTATACCAGGAAAAGCAACGGTATCCAGGGATCTTTCACCATCAGTGCTGGTCCGCGGGAGGACCAGGCGGGCATCACCCGCTTCTTCCTGGATTTCAGGGGGTCTGAAAACAACCGCTGGACAGGCACCGATGATTGGGCAAAAGAGGCAGCCAGTAGCCTCGACAGCCTGAAAGTATATTTTACGAAGCCGGAGAAAATCTACGGGTACGCAATCCGGCCCATAACGGTCACGGATACTGCCTTCCTGTTTTCTTCCCGCACCATTCAAAAGTCTGAATTTCCACAGGCATCCGGCGCACTCTTCGATATGCTGATCCGGGAAGCGGCCAAAAAAGGCGTTACCTACACGGGTGTGAGGATTTTTAATTACGAGGAGATGTCACCGGGCAAGCTTACGATTTATGCGGGCGTTGGGATTGATCGCCCGGTTCAAACCGGGGCGCAGGATTCGGTCCGTTTTAAATGGATGCCCTACGGCCATAACCTGCTTGCCGTTGATTATGAAGGGCCTTATGGTGAAGTGCGGAAAATCAACGAAGCGCTGGAACAGTACCGCGTGGATAACCAGCGGGTCATCATGGCCATCCCATTCCATAAATACCTTTCTGACGGTTACGGCTACTCGGATTCCCAAATTGTAAAGATCAGGGCCTGCCTCCCCGTATACTGATCAGCCGGAGACTGTCATTGTTGCAAGCGAGCAGCCAGGCGGGATTCCCGCCAGCCTGGATCCGGTTTATCCGGCGCACCTCGCCCCGGACGGCAATTCCCGGCACGGGGCCTGCCTCCCATCCTCGTTGGCCCTGGTTGAGAAGGATACTCAGGTAGTCCGCATCCTGGCGACCCATCTGGATATTATACCCGTAAAAATTTCCCCCGGTTACCAGGTCCGTCTTTCCATCGCCGTCATAATCAAAAAATGCCGCGTCTCGCATGGACGATAACTGTACCGGGTAAGGCATTTGCTCCATCCGGAACCGGCCCTGTCCGTCATTGATCAACCATGCATGTCGGAACTCGTCTGCCGTCAGTACCTGCGCGTCATTCAGCATATCCTTTCCGAAAATATCCGTCATGGATGATTTCGCGAAGTCAGCTGCATACAGGAATTTCTTTTTCAGCGCAGGCATCTGCTTTTCCAGTTCGGCCTTATTGGCGAAGGGGATTTCCTTACCGTCCAGGTAATAGGTAAGCACCTGGTCCATGGTGCCGTTCTTGTCGAAATCATTCAGGTACAAACGGACAGGTTCTTTTGCAGATGCTTTCAGCCGGGCATTCAATCCTAGGTTACCTGCCACGAAATCAAGATCACCGTCGCCATCCAGGTCGGCGGCCCGGATGGTGTTCCACCAACCGCGAGCAGTTGTGAGGGGGCGCTTTACAAATACATTTCCTTCCCGGATATATGCCATGATGACGCCCCATTCCAGCGCAATCACCAGGTCCTTGTCTGTATCCCCGTCAAGGTCGGCCAGGATCATATCACGGACCATCCCGGCATGATGAATGCCTGGCAGGATATCGTCAGGCCCCTGGCTGAATCCTCCCTTCCCGTCGCCCAGCCACAGGTAGGAATCAGGAACAGATCCATAACTGAACGGGACTGACCTGCCCGATGCCAGAATATCCACCCTGCCATCGCCATTGAAATCATGCGCCAGCAATCCGGAAAGGGTGCTTGCCGTTTCCGGCAGGAGGATCCGGTTGCGGAACCCTCTGCCGCCATCGTTGAGGTAAATGCGCCCACGCTGTTTCTCATCCTTGTTGTAGAATTCATTGCCGCCGCTGGCTACCACCAGGTCCGGAAAACCATCGCCATTTATATCGGCCCACTGCGCCTGCACATCCTCGAAAGCGCTGTCTGCTTCCAGCAGGGGCGATGGGACTGCTTCGAAAATTCCGCCGGTCGTTTGCCGGTACAATGCGGGCACCTGGTCACGGGCACCGCCCACGAAAAAGTCCTCCAACCCGTCCCGGTTCATGTCGCCAACCGCCAGGGCCGGGCCCTCGGTGGAAACCATGAAAGGGATCAGCGGCTCGCGGTTGAATTCCACAAAATCGTTCTCCCGGTGCCGGTATGCTACGCCTGTCCGGCTGGTGATGTCTTCAAAGGATGGCTGCCACTCCCTGCCCACAAGTTTCGCAGGGTCAAATACAGGTAGCCCTGCACGGTAGCTGATGGCATACTGCATGGTGCCTTGCTTCCAGTTGATTTTCTCATAGCGCTGGTCCGGCCATACAACCCATACCGAGTCCGGTGTGCCCTTCCCCAACCCGATATGAAGGGGGATTTCCATGGACGACTGGAATCCATGCACCGGGTATTTCTCGTAGGTCTGGAATCCACTGTCCATATACACAATCACGCGGGCCCCCAGGGCGCGGATGTTCCCGGCCGGTCCCCTGAGATGCAGGTTGATCGACTGCCCATTGTTGGCCTCGTTGCGGTATACCATGGCGGGATCATCGATATTATTGACCACAATGTCCAGGTCACCGTCGTTATCCAGGTCGGCATAAACGGCACCATTGGAAAATGTCTCCTTATCCCCCCTGATTCGCTGCTTCCAGTCGTCAAACTGCAGATCCCGCCCCTGCGCAAAGAACTTGTTATGGAGTTTGATCTGGGGAAACTGCTCAATAACGTTAAAATCGTTCCCACTCACCTGGTTCTGCCTGATTTTCTGCTGCATCTGTTCCCCGGAAATGAAATTGACATAATCGATATCATTGAGGCGCTTGGGTATCCCGTTGGAGATGAACAGGTCCCGGCGGCCGTCGTTGTCGAAGTCCATCCAGAGCGCGGACCAGCTCCAGTCTGTGGCCGCAATGCCCGCGTACATCCCTATTTCACTGAACATCCCGTTACCCCGGTTCAACTGCAGGTTATTGCGTGTATACTGGTGCTGGTACCCGTACCGAAGCTTCATCTGGAACAGGTTGTACTCGTCCTCTCCCAGCGACCTTCGCAGTATGTAAGGATCTTCCGGGAGCATGTCTAGCGTAACGATTTCCGGCCAGGCGTCCCCGTTAATATCGGACAGATCCACACCCATGGAAAACTGGCTGGTGTGCATCATGCGTTGCGTTCCTTCATCGCGGAAAGTGCCGTCCTTCTGGTTGATGTAGAGGTAATCGTTCTCATGGAAATCATTCGCCACGTAGATATCGGGATAGCCATCCAGGTTGATATCTGACACGCAGACCCCCAGCCCGTATCCGATGACGGAACTTTGAACGCCCGAAACCCGGGTAATATCTGTAAAGCGATCACCATCATTTCTGTATACCCTGTCGCCACTGAGGCTGTCGTACCGGTTCCGGTAATATTCCCGTTCATTGAAAGTGCTGTTATATCGCAGGGAATGGTTCAAAAGGTACATGTCCAGGTCACCATCCAGGTCGTAATCGAGAAAGGCGGCCTGTGTGCTGAACCCGGAAAAGTCAAGCCCGTAAGCGGCCGACTGATCCTCATAAACCGGTATACTGTCCCGCCCGATACCCTTGCATACCAGCAAAAGGTTATGGGATTGCAGGCTTTCGAAACGGCCGACCCTGCAAACATATATATCCAGCAGCCCGTCGTTGTTGATGTCAACCACCGATACGCCCGTGGACCATCCGCCATCTTCGGGTATGCCTGCCTGTTTGCTCACATCCCTGAACCTCATATCCCCGTTGTTCAGGTAGAGCCGGTCCGGCACCTGGTTACCAGCGAAGAAAAGGTCTACCCTGCCATCGTTGTTGAAATCACCCGCACCCACGCCGGCTCCATTGTAGAAATACATGTACTTAAGCATGTTCAGGCCAGGCAGGGGCTGGAGGTCATTTCGGAACATGATCCCGGTGACGCCGCTGTCCAGCATGGTGAACGCAGTAGCAGCTTCCTGCCTGCTCCGGCAGGAGAACATGACCACGCATGCAAAGGCGAAGGTTATGAGCGATGATCGCATCAGGGCTTGTTCAGGGTAACGATGACAGGCGTGCTATTGTTTCGCAGGAAGATCCAGGCTGGTCCTTCAGGACGCTGCAGCGGCAAGATCTGCCGTACCTCGCCGTCCACACGGAGACCGGACCGGCCGGCAGGCAGGTATTCCCACTGTCGGCCACCCTTATTCAACAGCACATGTCCTTCGCTGGCCACATGTCCTTCGCTGGCATCCAGCCTGGAAAACTGGGGAAGCCAGTGCAACAGGTTGCCGCCCATCACCAGGTCCGGCTTTGCATCGCCATTGAGGTCTGTTACGGCGATTGCCCGAACGCTCGACAGCTGGACCTCATCCGGTAGTCTTGAAAGGGTAAACCGGCCATTGCCTTCATTCCATGCAACGACGGAGCTGCTGAAATTGACTTCCCGAATCATACTTTTATCAATCAATTCCTTTTCGAACAACTCCTGGATGGAACGGGTGGCAAAGTCCGTATGCCGAAGGTTTTCCTTTTTCAGGGTTGGTATCTGGTCTGTCAGGTCCCGCTTCAGGAATATGGGCATATCCTTACCCTTCACCGAGCGGGTGATAATTTTCTCAGGCAGCATGCTCTTGCTGAATGAATTGATCCAAAGTTTCACCGGATGCGCACTGTCCGGCTTCAGGTAAAAATTCT
>JALOMP010000134.1 GCA_025455365.1 Chitinophagaceae bacterium
CCTCACTACCGATATACATGGGTACATCGATCTTCGTTTTCCGGAGTTCCGCCAGCACTTCTTTCAGTCTTTTACGTTCCGGAGAACCCGGGGCATAAGACAGGACGGGTTCATTGACGGGGAGCGGGAGGTAGAAATGACCAGTGTTCATTGTCGTATAAAATTTTAAGATTTTGGAAGTTAGATTTTTGAAGTTGTAAATATCAGTTCCGATACTTATAACTTCTAAAATCTACAATCAGACTTCTGCTTCCTTTTCCATCATCAAGAACGCTTTGATGAATCCATCGAGTTCGCCGTCCATCACGGGCTGTACATTGCCCACTTCATAGTCGGTGCGGTGATCCTTGATCATCTTGTAGGGATGAAAGACATAGCTGCGGATCTGGCTGCCCCATTCAATCTTCTTCTTGCTGGCATTATTGGCGTTCTTGATGGCTTCCCGTTTGCGCATTTCCTCCTCGTATAAACGGCTCCGGAGCATGGCCAGGGCCTTTTCCCGGTTCTCGCCCTGTGTTCGGGCCTGCTGGCATTCCACAATGATGCCGGAGGGTTTGTGCGTCAGCCGGACAGCGGTTTCCACTTTATTTACGTTCTGTCCGCCGGCGCCGCCACTGCGGAAGAAGGCCCATTCCAGGTCTGAAGGATTCACGTCAATTTCGATGGAATCGTCAATCAGCGGGTATACGTACACGGATGCAAAGGAAGTGTGCCGGCGGGCATTGCTGTCGAAGGGCGAAATCCTTACAAGCCGGTGTACCCCGCTTTCGGCTTTGAGGAAGCCATAGGCGAATGGTCCGTCGAATTGGAGGGTGCAGGTCTTGATGCCTGCGCCGTCACCGTCCTGCCAATCCAGCTCGGAAACGGTCCAGCCCTGTTTCTGCCCATACATGCGGTACATCCTGGCGAGCATCTCCGCCCAATCCTGGCTTTCCGTTCCGCCCGCGCCGGAATTGATCTGGAGCACGGCAGGCAGTTCATCCTCGGGCTGGTTGAGGGTGCTCTTGAATTCGGTTTCTTCAAGGGCGGCCAGTGCCTGGGCATGCGCGGCGCGGACCTCCTCTTCGCTTCCCTCCCCTTCCTTCCAGAACTCAAACAATACGGCAAAGTCCTCCACGGAAGATTCCGTATCCTCGTAGAGGCGCACCCAGTACTCGTTGAGCTTGATGTCCTTCAGGATTTCCGTGGCCCGCTTATTGTCGTCCCAAAATCCAGGCGACAGCGATTTCTGCTTGTCTTCGTTTATTTTATGTTGCCGGTTGGCGACGTCAAAGAAACCTCCTCAGGACAAGCAGGCGGTCCCTCATATCTTTAATCTGATCTTGTGTCATAACGGGTGCGAAGGTACGATGAATCAGCCAGAAAACTTTTCCCGCCTGTTACTGTTTAGTAGCTTGCATCAAAGACAATCCAACGCATGGTTCAGGCTTATAATTTCCTTGCTTCCTGGCAGCTTTTCCCCGAAAAGGGCATTTATGAGCATGGGGAACGGCCAAAGAGCGGCACCTACCGAATGGAAGCCCTGCGGGAGGAAAAAAGTGTGGCCGTGGAAATCAACTGGGTAAGCCTGGAAAACTATGCATTTTCCACGCGGTATACCCTGGTTCCCGATGGACGGATGCACCCCTTCGATGTTCCGGAACTTGCAGACCATGTATCGTCACATTTCCCCGACGGCATCTCCATGGCAACCGATTTCTATAAGAAGGGCGATAAGATCCTTGAACTCCGGCACGAAATTCTTCCGAATGGGTACCTGAAAATTGTGGAAAAGGGGCATATGCCGGAAAATGGACATTATACCAATACCAGTTACTATCATAAGCAATTAAGCGTACTCCCCTATGCCGCTTCCGTTGCCGGCGCCGTCATCAAACCAACGGAAGAAGGCGTGATCCGCCACAAAGCCCTTACGGCGATGGAAGAGCAAACCAATATGCAGCTTGACCAAATCCGCAAACAGATCGAATTGCTGGCCCTGCAGGCGCAGGAAATACAGAAGCGAAAGGAGCTTTCCATGATGATTTACGGAGCCAAACTCAACTTCAGCCCCGTCATCGGGCAGACCTATTACCTATACGAAAAGAAAGACGGAAGCCACCTGCTCTCCCTGGTGAGTCCCGCGGAATGGGGAGGTGGGGCCGGCCCTTTTAAGCGGTTTGTGGCTGCCGCCCGGCTGCTGGCAGACCATACCTGGATGGAAATGCCCTAGCGTATCTTCGCTGCAGCCTGGGCACTTTCATCATGCCACCGGCGTCCATACAATACATCGTACAAACAAACGTTATAAACTGGTAAGATTCCCTCTATCCCGCCGGAAACGGCATCCCTAATCCCACCCCCTCTGAAGGCTGACAGGCAAGAGCCTGCCATGGTTTAACACATAAACTCCAGTGTCATGAAAAACGTTACTATGTACACCGAGAACCTCAAAGTGGTAGGGTTGGCCATCCTATACATGGCGGTCATCCTCGCTTGTTCCGCTTTGCTCGTGTAAGGTTATCCATCCGACAAATCTTTAACTCTGGTCCGTAGGCCAGAGTTTTTTTTTGAACCATGCTCGTCTCACCGGTACTTTACACATTGTTCAGCCGGTAATCCTGGTGCAGGCCGATCTACGACTGGTTATAACAACTTGTAAATCACCCGGATGAAAATTCATACCGCGCAACGGAAAGCAAAAACATGGGGCGTTCAACAGCTCAAGCCACGAAATTTTTCAGGAACATCGCCCCTTCGTAGAAAATTTGAACATTCTCTAACAGAACCGTAAATGACGGCTGAAGCCAATACTATTTTCGACCAGGCTTTGATCTTTCAAATAATCGAAGTATTTTTCGCAATGATTTAATTCCGTATATTCAACTACTACCCCAGCCGGGGTACCTAACACATGGAAGCAATTGGATGCCCTTATCCTGCTCTAAAACCTGAACGCCATTATCCTTCCAGTAAAACAGTCGAAGCAGACTCGTAACCGTTGAACGACTGAATCCGGTATCCCAGGCATTAACCCGATACATGCTGCCAGTCTAATTGACTGTGAATCATCTGACATCCAGGCTATTTAAACCGTTGTTGCGCTGATATTTTTTGCGTGAGCCAATAGTACTCCTTTTTCTCAAACAGATAAAGGCGATATGAATCCGCGCACAACTGAATTGACACCTACCATAAAAAGAGACTAAACATAAACGCATGGAACACACTAAGAATAACGGCACTTCTCTCCCTGAACGAAAAAAGGGAAAAAACCTGTCGTCACTTAATGCTATCTACATGTACCTGCCTTACTGGCCGGTAATCCTCATTTCCACCATATTGGCCGCGGCGATCACGCACTTTTGCCTGAACCTGAGAACAACCTATTATGAAACCTCTGCTTCCATCATCGTCAAAGACGAGAACAAGGGATTCGAGGAATCCAAAATAACGGAGAGCATCAACTTTTTCGCCAACAAGAAAGTGTTCGAAAACGAAATTGAAATCGTAAGGTCCCGTTCCACGTTAAAAAAGGTTGTGGACTCCCTGAATCTCTACTATGAAATCTACGAACCCGGCAGGTTCAGAAGTACGGAACTGTACAGCAACGCCCCCGTTACCATCGAATTCCGGAATCCCCACCAGTTAAAAGACAGGCTTGATGTTCCATTCAGCATCAACTTTTTTACCGATGAAATAACCCTGGAAAACCAGGTCATCCCCATCGGCACCTGGGCAGCCACTTCGTTTGGAGAAATCAGGTTCGAAAAGAATCACCCGGTTTCCGATACAGCAAGGTCTTACTACCTTAACGTTTACGATCCCAAAACAGCGGTCGGTAAAATCGAAAGCAACCTGAAAATAACGGCTGCCTCTAAAATTTCAAGCCTGATAACCATCAAGTACAAAGACAATATTCCCGAAAGAGGAGAAAAGATTCTGAAGGAAATGATCAGAACCTTAGAGATCAATTCCGTAAACGAGAAGAACCAGCTGATTCAGAATACGCTTAATTTACTCGACGACCGGTTGGCGGGCATTACCAGGACCCTGGATTCCTCCGAGAAAAGACTGGAAGAGTATCGAACAGCAAACAATGCCTTTGACCTTAGCACTCAGGGAAAAGAATACCTGGAGAACGTAAGCGAAAACGACAAACTGCTTACCGAAACAAACCTCAAGCTGTCCAATTTCAAACAACTTGAATCCGCTATCAACAGCGGATCCCCGGACAACTACGTCGTACCCTCGACACTGGACATTGATGACCCGGCATTGACGAACCTATTCAACAAATTGACGGAAGCGGAACTCGAGTATGAAAACCTGAAAAGAAACAGTGGCGAAAACAGCCCGCAGTTGCTGACCATTAACGATCAGATACGGGTTATAAAATCGAACATCCTCAAGAACATCTCTTCACAAAGAAAATTCCTTGAATCAAACCGCGAGGAATTACAGTCGAACATTTCTTTTTACAATGCCCAGGTGCAGTCTTTACCGCAGCAGGAAAGATACCTGCTCGATATCACGCGCGAACAGAACATCATCAGTACCATCTACAGTTTCCTGTTGCAGAAAAAGGAAGAAACGGCGCTTTCATTGTCATCTACCGTTCCGGATATCAAAGTGATCGATGAACCCGAATCGTCCAACATGCCTACGGGGATACCCGCACCGGCCATTTATCTATTAGGGACGCTGGCTGGCTTCCTGTTACCCTTCAGGGTTCTGCATCTTCGGGAACGCCTCAGTTCCAGGGTTCTGTACAGGCAGGAGCTTGATCAGACTACCAATATCCCGGTTATCGCGGAAATCATCAAGGGAAAGCGAGCAAAAACAACCGTGGTGGATCCCTACAGCAACACCTTAATGTCCGAGCAGTTCAGGTTCCTTAAATCATCGCTCAATTACCTGGGCCTGAGCAAGTATAACAACAGGATCCTGGTAACGTCCAGCATATCTGGCGAAGGGAAAAGTTTCCTGGCAACCAACCTGGCCTTAAGTTTCGTGCAGAGCGGAAAGAAAACCGTCCTGGTTGACTTCGATTTAAGGAACCCGACCATACACAAAAAACTCGGCATTGTAAACTCCTGTGGACTGGCGGAATACCTGAGCACGGACACGAACCTTGGTGATATCATACAGTCGCATTACAACATTGATAATTTCTATGTAATCACCGCAGGGCAAGCCGGTAATTCGTTTACCGACCTGGTTGTGGGAGAAAAATCGCAGGATTTAATCACAAAGCTCGGGGAGATTTTTGACGTTGTGGTCATCGACTCTCCGCCGGTTGGCGCTGTTGCGGACGCGTACAGTCTTTCCAATTTTTGTGACCTGACTCTTTATATGGTGAGGCATAAGTACACTCCCAGGAAAATCCTTGAGAACCTGGATGAGAACAACTCGATTTATGACCTCAAAAACCCGGGAATCGTCCTTAACGGCATCACAAAAAGAGGTTTCTCAAAAAGTCCGTACCAGTATGGTGAAGTCTATAAATTTTCAACCTATGTGGAGAAGGACAATTACTACCAAACACCAACCTGATCTTAGGCAGCAACATGGTATCCATAAAAAAAGCCACCTCCAGGGTGGCTTTTTTGCTGTATCTGAATTCCTTATTTAACTTCTTCAAACTCGGCATCGGTCACATTTTCACTTTGCTGACCACTGCCCTGCTGGGCTCCGGCGTCGGCGCCGGGGGCGCCTCCTGCCTGCTGGGAGGCATTGTACATGTCCTGGCTGGCGGCAGCCCATGCGTCGTTCAGGGCCTTGGTACCGGCTTCCACGGCAGCCAGGTCCTGCAGCTTGTGGGCTTCGCGAAGCTGGTTCATGGCCGTTTCAATGGTACCCTTCTTATCCGCTGGAATCTTATCGCCGAATTCCTTCAACTGTTTTTCCGTCTGGAATACCAGGCCGTCGGCCGCGTTTAGCTTTTCAATTCGCTCACGGGCTTCCTTATCGGTAGCTTCATTGGCCCTGGCTTCCGCCTTCATTTTTTCGATCTCTTCCTTGGTAAGGCCGCTGCCGGCTTCGATACGGATGCGCTGTTCCTTGCCTGTACCCTTATCCTTGGCCGTCACGTTCAGGATGCCATTGGCATCAATATCGAAGGTTACTTCAATCTGAGGTACACCACGGGGCGCAGGGGGGATATTATCCAGGTTGAAAATTCCCAGGTTCTTGTTTTGGCTGGCCATCGGACGTTCGCCCTGGAGCACACTGATCTGTACCCCCGGCTGGTTGTCAGACGCTGTTGAGAATACTTCCGATTTCTTGGTGGGGATCGTCGTGTTCGATGGAATCAATACGGTCATCACACCACCCAGGGTTTCAATACCCAGGCCCAGCGGTGTTACGTCGAGCAGGAGCACGTCTTTCACCTCGCCCGTCAGAACTGCACCCTGCACACCTGCACCGATGGCTACGGCTTCGTCCGGGTTAACGCTCTTGTTGGGTTTCTTGCCAAAGAATTTCTCAACGATCTCCTGCACTTTGGGGATACGGGTGGAGCCGCCCACGAGAATTACTTCGTCGATCTGGGAAGCATTCATACCAGCGTCTTTCAGGGCCTGCTCACAAGGCTTCAGGCAGCGGGCGAAGAGGTTGTCTGCCAGCTGCTCGAATTTGGAACGGCTCAGTTTCTTTACCAGGTGTTTGGGAACGCCGTCCACCGCGGTGATATACGGGAGGTTTATTTCCGTTTCCGATGAACCGGAGAGTTCTATCTTGGCCTTTTCGGCAGCTTCTTTCAGGCGCTGCAGGGCCATGGGATCCTTGCGCAGGTCCACATTCTCTTCGCTTTTGAACTCTTCCGCGAGCCAGTCCATGATCACTTTATCGAAGTCGTCACCACCGAGGTGGGTATCACCATTGGTTGATTTCACTTCAAATACACCGTCGCCCAGTTCAAGTACTGAAATATCGAAAGTACCGCCCCCAAGGTCAAATACGGCGATTTTGCTGTCCTCATGCTTCTTGTCGAGGCCATATGCCAGGGCGGCAGCAGTGGGTTCATTGATAATGCGGCGTACGTTCAAACCGGCAATTTCACCGGCTTCCTTGGTGGCCTGGCGCTGGGCATCGTTGAAATAAGCGGGAACAGTGATCACTGCTTCGCTGACTTCCGAACCCAGGTAGTCTTCCGCCACTTTCTTCATTTTCTGCAGCACCATGGCGCTGATTTCCTGCGGCGTATATAGTCTTCCGTCAATATCGATGCGGACCGTATTATTATCGCCTTTGGACACTTTATAGCTCCAGTGCTTCATTTCCTCGCCCACTTCGTCGTACCGGCGGCCCATGAAACGCTTCACGCTGGAAATCGTATTGATGGGGTTGGTGATCGCCTGGCGTTTGGCCGGGTCACCTACCTTGCGTTCGCCATTCTTCAGGAAGGCCACGACCGAAGGCGTGGTACGCCGTCCTTCGTCGTTCGCAATAACCACCGGTTCATTGCCTTCCAGAACGGAAACGCAACTATTGGTGGTTCCTAAGTCGATGCCTATGATTTTTCCCATGATGAGGTGGTTTTACGTGTTTACTCTTGATTAACAATTCGTATGCCGGGGGGAAAAAGGTGCAATTTTGGCAG